>JBHHYW010000587.1:0-1993 GCA_046757745.1 Candidatus Scalindua sp. | reverse complement strand
CGTTAGCAGTATTGAGGTTGAGGTTTCATGAAATTTGCCAATTATGACAAAAATAGAGCGTTACGTATTTATCAACTAAGAATAGCGAAGGTTGAGCTAAAACATCGTGAGGAGTTACTAGCCCTAAACAAACGCTTAAGTAAATCAGGTCTTATTTCCTCTGGCGAAGGATTCAATGAATTCAACGACCTTGCCAAGCAGCACATTCAAGAGAAATCTGAGATTTTTGCCGATTCAAATTTAGATGCCATCCAGTCAGGTAAAGTCATTTCTGAGGATACAAAAAGTGAAGTTAAAAAGGTGTTGCATAGTTTTGTTGATGTGCGATTAGCTGAAGAAAATATGGCGGTGAGACAAAGGTTGGCCAGATACAATGAGACAGGTAGCCTAGTAGAGACTTTCCTGAATGATTTGGCACGTGAAGCAGGATCAATAAAGAACTACTTGGAAAACAAAATTGATGAAGAAATTAATAAAAGAAATGAAACTCTAAAAAGGGAATCAGAAGGACGACCGACGTTAACAGACAAAATCATAAATAAGATAAAGAATAACAAGGTCATTAGCGCATTTATTGTCATAGGGATATTAATTATAGCTCTTGGCAAAGTTACTGACTCATTGAATAAGATCCAATCATTTCTGAGTAAGAACAATTCTTCCAATACTATTGTTGCTCAGGAGCTAATGGTGTTCCTTAAGGTTAGAAATAAGGGAGCTACCACTCTAAATTTGAGCCCATATTGCAATTATGAAATAACTGAGGATATGGGGACAACCATTGTAAATCATTCAAACGGTCGTTTACACCTGACACTTAGCGATTCGAGTAATAGCGTGAATTCATATGCAATTCACCAAAATGAAACTAAGAGTTATGTAGCAGAATTTCCTAATCCTAATCTCTATTCAGCTTTACTTGACCGCGGAGCGGCAAATTTACATATAATTTTGCGACCAATCGAAGGTAGTGACTTTTGGTTGGAGTCCATACCTTTCGACAGAGCAAGCTTAAGAAAGTATTCTCTTTTCTTTGAGATTGACACAATTGAAAAACGATAGGATTTGATAAAATCAAAAAGTTTGCATTCATGGCTCAATAACAAGCTTGAATTTTGCATCATAGGAATGTATAATGAAAACAGCATATCTAATTTTCGGGTATTTAATTTGCATCGTCTCGTTTAATTTAGGTTGTAACAATAGTCCAATGACGTCAGATGAAACACCACCAAATGTAGTAATTACACAACCAGCAAACGGTGCTACACTAACATCGCCTGTTACAATACGGGTCGATGCTACAGACAATAACGGCGTTAAGGAAGTGGAGTTTCTAATTGATGGTCAGCAAATTGGCAAGGACGATTCCGCTCCTTACGAAAAACTGTGGAATGTTTCCTTCTGGGCGGATGATAACATTCATACAATTTTAGCCAAAGCAATTGATAATTCTGGTAACGTTGGGCAATCTGATATTGTTTCCGTTACGGTTTCAAAGAACGCCATGATTTTGACTGAATTAATTAGCCCTGCTCAGGATTCACTTTTTGTCGATATCGATGAAGTTACACTCGTTTGGCGTTCGTTGCCAGATGCCTCAAATTACGAAGTAAACGTTTCCACAAATTCCGACTTTTCTGATGTAGAATATTCTGTCACACTCCTTGATACAACAGTAACTACACCATCATTATCTGAAGGAACGCATTTTTGGCGAGTGAGGGCTCAAAACAACCTCGGCATTTTTGGTGAATGGAGTGCCATAAGACGATTTAAAATCCAAATTGTCCCCGGTAAGATTTTTGGTGGTGATAATGTAGAAGAAGGCAATGCCGTACAGCAGACTATAGATGGGGGATATGTCATTGTTGGAAGAACGAGATCCTTTGGCGCGGGCGGTGAGGATGTTTGGTTAATTAAAACTGATGCTAACGGACTAGAGCAATGGAATCGTACCTTTGGAGGTAGCGATATTGATCAAGGCAATTCG
>JBHHYW010000586.1:0-1995 GCA_046757745.1 Candidatus Scalindua sp. | reverse complement strand
AGAGTACTGGAACAGCGGAGTTACGAACGGATCGGGTCAAACCAAACCATCAAAGCAGATTTTACCTTTATAGTAGCCACCCACCGTAGCCTTGCGAAAACGGTAAGTCAGGGAACCTTCAGGGAAGACCTGTTTCATCGTATTAATGTCTTTCCTGTTACACTTCCTCCCCTAAGGGAGCGAATAGAGGATATCCCTCTACTGGCCAACCACTTCCTCGATTATTTTCGCAAAGAACTGGGCAAGCCACTTCCAGGGATAACTAAAAAGGCCTTAGATGCTCTAATGAAATATTCATGGCCTGGAAATATAAGAGAATTAAAGAACTGCATTGAACGCGCAGCGATTTTGGCTAATAACGAACTGATAAAACCAGAGCAATTAAGCTTTGGGGAATATCATATAGTTGATGTGCCGTTTCAGGAAAAGGAAATGCATCCAACCAAAGCCAATACGGTTAATTTTAATTTCAGTCTGTTGAAAGAAGAAGTTTCTCTGGATAATATTGTAGAAAAGGCCAAAGCTATAGTTCTAGAGTATTGTGATAATGAAAAAACCAGAGCGGCAAAATTATTGAAAAGGGATAGAAATATCTTTTATCGGAAAAAATAAAAAACCTGTTATGTTACTCGTGATTGCCCTCTGTCCACAGGCTTGCCGGCCTCAATTTGGTTAACGATGCTTCATACACATGTTCGCTTTCGCTGTGGCTCTCATACTTGCTCACACCACTAAATGAGATTTTTTACTTACAAGCTTTCACCAAAGAGATTTAATAAATTCTAAATTAAGAATTAAGAAGGTTTGATGTTTTGAATTTTCCATATAATAGGTATAATTCTACATTAATTTCTATACTTATCTTATTGCATAACGTAACTTCATTAATTAATAAAGTAAACCACCAGCTCTGCTGGTGTGACTAAATAAGGCTATGCCGGTGGTCGTTGATTTATTATAATTTAGAATATTCTTACAAAAGCAGAAAGAAGGTAAAATGATTGTCATAGTGACATTTAAAGGAAAATCTGTTGCAGAACACAGTGTTGAGATAGTAGAACGAAAAGGCACAGGTCATCCTGACTATATGTGCGACTCCATGATGGATGCCATTTCTGTAGCGCTATCCAGGGAATATATCAAAGAGTTTGGAACAATCCTTCACCATAACATAGACAAGAGCCTTCTGGCTGCTGGAATGGTTGACAAGAGGTTTGGAGGTGGAAGTGTCACAAAATCTATGGAATTGACCATAGGAGAGAGGGCGACATTTAGTGTTTCCAGCAGGGAAATACCTGTTTCTGATATCGCTATAGATACAGCGAAAAAGTGGTTAAAAGAAATATGAGATTCGTTGACCCTGAAAAGCACCTGAAATATAACATTGCCCTTGCATCCGGTTCCGAGGAACTTACGGATATCTCTCTAAGACCCGGTAAGATCCGGGGAGCTAATGACACCTCTGCCGCCGTTGGATATTATCCCCTTAGCCTTACCGAAAAGGTCGTCTTTGAACTTGAAAGGCATCTCAATTCAACAAGTTTTAAAGATGAGTATCCGGAAACCGGTGAGGAAATAAAGATTATGGGGCTCAGAAAGGGAGAAGGCCTTGATGTAACGGTTGCTATGCCATTACTTGCCAATTACATTCAATCCGAAAATGAGTATTTTGAGAGAAAAAACGTCGTCCATAAAGAAATGGTCAAGTTTCTGGAAAAATATAAGGAATTTCAAACCATTGAGGTTCATTTGAATACCCTTGATGAAAAAGGCAGGGGACTTGGTGGCATTTATCTGAGTCTTCTGGGTACGTCAGCTGAGGATGCAGATTCAGGGCAGGTAGGTCGTGGAAATAGGGTGAACGGGCTCATCTCCGTGAACAGGCCCATGGGCACGGAGGCATTGGCAGGTAAAAACCCAGTAAGTCATGTTGGCAAGATATACAATGTTCTTGCTCATAAGATAGCGCAGGAGATATATGAAACCGCAGAGGGA
>JBHHYW010000585.1:0-2010 GCA_046757745.1 Candidatus Scalindua sp. | reverse complement strand
TTTATGTAATCTATAGTAGCGTGTTCTAAATAGGAGTTATTAAGGATTTTATTATCTTTCAGTTTTGGTATCTTGTCCAAGTGGCATGTAATCAATTTCGTATTTTCTGCATCCTTGCCATATTCCATGAACGGGAGCTTTTTGTTAATCCAGCGCAGGAACATTTTGTAATGAAATGGTTTAAGATCGAGAACCTTAAACGTCATAGACCTCTCCCCGTCTTTAAATCGGCATGAGTCATAGTCGAGCCTGGCCTCAATATCCGGCGTGTTTAAAACAAAATATCCATCATGCAGCTTGATTGAGTAGTCTTGCGCAAACTTTGAAATATAATCGTTTATAAAGTCCTCGGTAAATTCAAATTCGCCTCTGGCTATGTCTTTGATTGTGTCTAACATAAACGCATATTTCTCCTTTCTTTTTAATTGTTCTTTTTGTTTTTTTTAAATAATTTTAAAAGAGCGCTAGTGGCAGAGGCCCTTCCTACAGTGGAAGAAATTGCAGCGCCCAGAGGATTGGAAATCTTCAGGCCGGCGATTGTCGCAGTTGCAATAACACCGCCAATTCCCATTAAGGTGAGAAGTTTTCTAATCTTTCTTTTATCAATATTAATCTTCTGGCCATCTATCAATTGCTTGAGGGCAACTAACTGTTCTTCCTGGATATCAGTAGGCTCCGACTTGCCGCTTTCCCATCTGCTCACGGTAGAGAAACTTATGCCCAGCGCTTTGGCAAAATCACCTTGAGTTGCCCCTATCTTTTCACGTAATTTTCTAATTTCATCTGGAGTTATCATTCTATCTTACCTTTCGCATGAATCATGAGTTGTATTTATAATGAATTTTCTCAATAACAAGTATGATTTAATTAGGATATATTACCACCTCTTGCTACGGAAGTGGAGAAAAAGCTGTTTCACGCTTGACAACTGTTCCGCATTATAACATAAAATAACCATATTGCAAGTCAAATTATTTGCATATGCAAATTAACTAATCGGCAATATTGAGTGGTTTAATGCTTTTATATTTGCCGCCTGTTTTTGATGTAGCAGGCGATGAACTTGAGCGAAACTATTGGCTCAGACAACCCGCCAGAAAGACGTGTCGGGCTGGCAAGCCGGAATCTGCATTAATTGATACTGGTCTTAATTTAATGTAACCTATAGATTACTTTCCAACTCGAATGTTTTTATTTGACAGGACACACATTGTAATGTATTAATATTACCAGGAGAACTGAAATGCCTATAACCAGAGAACTCGACAATTTAAAGAAACTTGAATCAGTCGGCTTCAGCCATGAACAGGCAGAGACGCTGGCAGACGTTATTGAGAAGTCGCACATCGACAGCCAGGAAAGCCTGAAAGAATTTATACACAATGAAAACACCAAACTTGAAACCAAACTGAGCGATAAGATCAACGGCCTCGAAAGCAAGCTGAGTAACAAGATCAACGGCCTCGACAAAGAAATAAGTAGTCTTCGTGTCGAAATAAGCAAGGAACTCAAAGATCTGCTGATTAAAATCTTTGGGATCGTTGTTGGAACTGTAGGTTTGGCCGTTACAATTCTAAAACTATTTCCGTAAAATATGTAAAGTGGAATAGTCCCTCCAATTCAAATCTTATTCATTACAAATTATCAAATTATTACTGGTCATTTCTGCAGGTTTCTCTATTCCTAACAGGTATAAGATAGTAGGTGCAATATCAGAGAGGGTGCCTCTTTCAATTAATTTTATATTATGGTCTTCGGCAACATAAATGAATTCGACCGGATTCTTCGTGTGGGATGTCTTTTGTATGCCTGTTTTGTAGTCTATCATTTCTTCTGCGTTTCCATGGTCAGCAGTAATCAGGGCTATCTTGTTCCTTGACAAAATCTTTTCAACAAGGGCGCCGACGCATCCATCTACAACCTCTACTGCTCTTTTCGCTGCGTCGTAGTTACCTGTATGGCCGACCATGTCACAATTGGCCAGGTTTATGGCCATAAGGCTGAATTCGT
>JBHHYW010000584.1:0-2012 GCA_046757745.1 Candidatus Scalindua sp. | reverse complement strand
TTGAGTCAATGCTCAAAGTGGATGTATTCGTTGAAAGAGAGCTCGTATCACAAGGAAGTTTTTAATAGAAGAATAAAAGACACCTTAGATGAAGATGATCCGACTATTGAATTTTACCTTGCATCTCCTGAAGATATTATTCTAAATAAGTTGGATTGGTATCGTTTGGGGGGAGGTGTTTCTGGACGTCAGTGGAGTGATGTTCTGGGAGTTCTTAAGGTACAGAAGAATTTATTAGATATGAAATATCTTCGGCATTGGGCATCAGAATTAGGACTTGTTGATTTATTAGAACATGCACTTAGTGACGCAGGGACAGATTAGAAACGTATGGGGCAATTCGTGAATTGCCCATACTGGTTATGGGATGGGATCAACAATCTCAAAATAATATCCGAAACCAAGCTTTGATTTTAGTGTAAGCTGTCCTATACAATAGTAATACCTGCCTGGTTCAAGCGTGACATAACGTACGCCCACTCTGCTTGATACCACAGAATACTCATCATCAATATGCTCGACCCCCCAGTCTCCTGATTTAAATACTATATTACCTGCAAGGTTGTTATCCGCTACTCTGTAAAGATTCTTACCCACTACGACCGGCTCCTCCTTGGAGTAGTCAAGTATCATCAGTTCTATACTGCCATTGTCGAAAGCATCTTTCGGGCACTCAATCTTTGTTGGCTCTCCCTTTACATAGAAGCTTATACTATTATCATCGCGTTTTGAATAAAGACTGGTATATTTAAACTTCTTATAGTCATTCACTCTTACCAGAAAAACGCCACCACTCTCAGGGAATTTCCAGAAAGTTAACTTTGGCAAAGGAACTTCTGATGCTTCACGTATATTTAAAGGAAACGTCTGTTTTACATAACCCTTTTTCCTAAACGATATTACTGTTTTACCGGGATTAAAGTTAATCCTGTATCGGCCATCTTTATCAGTCCTGGTATCAAAATCAGTTTTTTTAATCTTAACCTCAACATCTTTAACGGCATTACCAAAACCATCTATCACCTGTCCTGTCAATGTACCTTGCCTTGAAAATGCTGCCGGAGAAAAAGCGGTTATGGCAAGAATCAGTAAAAATGTAATCTTTAAAACTTGTTCTATCTTCATAGAATTTAGCTCCTTTCAGTCGCTAACTTCTTGGTTTTGCTTCGCAAAATAAAAAACCCTGTCTGCCGACAGGCAGGCAAGAAATTTTTCGGCTTATAGACTAAGGCAATACACTACACAAGATATAATAATAAATCCACTAAAAACAGGAAAGAGCCAGCTTACAGACGGAAGCCTGTTTACAATAACCTCCTTCAATGCCTATCTTCATGTATAATATTATTGACATTAGGTTTAAAATTATCTTAAATTACCGGTGTGTTTCACTATATCTCCATGTAAATGTAAAATAGTACCGTATTCCTTTATCAAAGATAAAACTAGATAATAATAAATAGCGACTTTTGCTGCCAATTAATTCAGGAGAATAATATGGAAAAGGTGTATATGTCAAAAGAGGGTTACGAAAAATTAAGAAAAGAGCTGGACGAAATGAAAAATGTAAAGAGGGGCGAGATTGAAGAAGCGATTGGAACGGCACGGGCACATGGCGATCTCAAAGAAAACGCTGAATATCATGCAGCAAGGGAAGCGCAGGGCCTGCTTGAGGCAAAGATCCGACAGCTTGAGGACAAGCTTGCCAGGACTGAGATTGTAGATTCCTCCAATATTCCAACTGATGCTGTCCATTTCGGAGCAAAAGTAGAGATCGAAGACCTGGATACAGGAGATATTGAGAACTACGAAATAGTAGGCGCCGGTGACGACGATCCGATAAACGGTAAAATACTGGTATCTTCTCCTTTTGCGCAGGCGATGTTAGAGCGCAAGGTAAACGAAGAAGTAGAGGTACATGCACCTATGGGTGTATTAAAGTATAAAATATTGAAGATTGATTACTAACTATCTAAATAAATACTATTCACCAGAAGGTGTATGGTATTTGG
>JBHHYW010000583.1:0-2012 GCA_046757745.1 Candidatus Scalindua sp. | reverse complement strand
GTACTCCGATTTTGTTATATGTCTCTGATAACTTCAAATTGGCTTCATTATAATCTGGACGTATTTCGATTGCCTTTCTAAATTCCTTTGCAGCCTCCTCCAACATTTTCTTTTTAATATATATATCGCCCAGTTTATAATGAACTTCAGCAATGTTTTTATCCAGATCTAAAGCCTGCTTATACTCTTCAATAGCCTTGTCCGGCTTATCGTCAAGGATGTGTTTGTCCGCAAGCTCTATATGGTCTTGTGCATTATCACAGCCAATGACCATTCCAATCAATAATAAAATAGCAAAGAAATAACCATATCTCTTATGAACTTTAAAAAACATCTATATTGACTCCTTCCAATCCATGCAATTTATAATCTTGTTCCCATGCACCCGCATGGGAATGCACATTGAAGATGTTGTCTGATCAAACGGCTTGTTCGCCACGACTGAGGCGGCACAAACCAATGGTCATCAACTCCGTTATTGCTCTAGTATCTCGTTTCACTAAAATGTTTACAAGTAGCCGCATCCTTTAAGTTGCGTTGTTTCATTGATTTTACGCAAGCTTAATAAGCCGTGCCAAAGGACAGACCTGCCTCTGGCATGGCCTGCGGCTACCATATGCGGAAATGTCAATATTCTAGTGAAATGAAATACTAGTCACCACTTTCCAATAACCAGTCCTTGAAACTGGGAATAAGGTACCGCTGAACCTGCTCCTTATCTTCAATTCCTCGTAATGCAAGAGCTGCGCCCTCTCTGCCTGTTTTTGCCTTCATTATCTTGCTGTAAGCTATATAATCACCGTACGCTTGGGGTCTATTGCCCATTGATGCATAGATCTGTCCCCTGTTATAATAGGCATCCTGGTAGTTCCTGTCTATCTCCAGTGTCAAATCATACTCCGCTATTGCCCTCTTCAATTCTCCCATCTTATGATAGACCACAGCTATGTTAAATTGAGAATTGATATGCTTTGGGTCGATCTCCAATGCCTTCCTGTTCATCTTCAGGGCCTCATCATAATTCTTCTGAAAGGCATACACTATTCCCCTCTGATAATATGCCTCTACATTATCAGGATCAATCTCCAGTGCCTTGTCATAGTATTTCATAGCCTCATCAAAATTCTTTTCCTTAAGTTGTATCATCCCATAATCAACGTATACTGGAGCGTAATTAGGATTTATCTCCAAGGTCTTCTTGTATTCAGTCATAGCGTCTTCCAGCCTGTTAGACTTGAGATATGACACTGCCAGGTTATAATGTGCGTTGTCGTAGTCTGGTTGTAATTCTATAGTTTTCATATATAAAGGGATGGCTTTATCTTGAAACAGATTCATATCCTGATAAGCAACTGCCAGATTGTAATAAATAAAAGGATTATCAGGGTCCAGTTTCAAAGCTTCTTCGTATTCTTTAATTGCGTTCCTGGTCTGATCCCACTTATGATAGAGTACCCCAAGGTCTATGCGGGCCATAGGGTCATCGGGATTCTCTTCTACAGCGCTGTTCTTTTTCTCAAAAAAAGTGTCAGGAGAACCCATTTCTATAAATGTTTCCGAAAGTCTCTTATAAGCATCAACATATTTAGGGTTTATGTCAATTGCCTTTCTATAATACTTAACAGCCTCCTCTGGTATCTGTTTCTTTACAGCGGCATTGCCCATACCAAAGTATGCCACTGCAGAATCTGGGTCTTTTTTAATCGCCTTCTTAAATTCTACAGAAGCCTCCTCATACTTACCCTGCTCTAATAACGCCTGGCCTACTTCTACATGGTTCGTCGCCTTTCCACAACCAACTAATACTACTAATATTGCTAATGGTATTAAAATACCAGATTTCACGATTCTGTTTTTGATTAGTATCAACATGCACTCCCTACCCGAAAAAATTAAAAATAAAATATTACCACAGTATTATACACAAAAAGTCCGCAAATAGTTTAACTAAATTTTGTGTTATAATAAAAAAACCCACCGAAATGGTGGGCTTTTTTATTGTAACACCACTA
>JBHHYW010000582.1:0-2013 GCA_046757745.1 Candidatus Scalindua sp. | reverse complement strand
ATATATTCCAATTACTCCATACAATAGTGTGTCATGGAATACTTTCAAGCAACGCATATCGTGCTTTAAGCTGTAAGTACAAACCAGAATATCAGCCTAAAAATAATCATAAGTGCGCAAAGTAACGTATCTTAAACACGAATACAGATAGTTCAAAGAGAAAATATAGAATTTCTGATCGTTTCGGTGCATGATTTGTTCATTATATTCAGGTTTTGTTAGCTAATATCAAAAGATTCTAAGCGAAACAGTTTCTGGCATACGATACAGAGGAAGTAATCAATTTGAAAAAAACAGAATAACATAGTTAAAATGAGAGGTAAACATAGTGTCTGAATATTTGCCCATTAATTCAAGCAGTTTAAGAACTGACACGAAGATTGGCTGTGATCTTTACTTACTTGTGGAAACCAGTGCTTATAATCGATATATATTATATTGCTGGGGAGATGCAGTATTTGAAAATAGCAAAAAAGAAATGCTGTTGGGGAAAAATATCAACAGGCTTTTTATTAAAAAAGAAGATCAGAAGAAATACTATGATTACCTGGAAAACAATTTTCAAGATATCGTATCTGATACAAGAATTTCTTCAGATGAGAAGGCAAAAATTGTGCATAACGCCGCTACAAACCTTATTAGAGACCTCTTTAATAGTCCGAGAACTGGAACTATTGAAAGGACTAAGACTTTTGCCTACAATATGGTTGATTATATTCTTAAAGAGGGAAGAGCGGCACACAGCCTGCTTAAGATTGCAATACACGAATACTATACTTATACTCACTCGGTGAATGTTGCAGCCGTTGGGACGTTGTTTGCACAGAGCATTGGTTTAGGAGAGAATGAATTAAAAAGTCTTTGTTCCGGCATACTCGTGCATGATATTGGCAAGACCAGGATCAGCACTGATATTCTCAATAAAAAAGGTAAATTGACAAAAGAAGAATTTGCAAAGATAAAAGAGCATCCGGAATTGGGCGTAGAAGTCTTAAAAGAAACAGGAAACGGGTTTGCTGACGAATATGAAATAACATTAGAACATCATGAGAATTATGATGGTACCGGTTATCCTTATGGACTTCAAAAAGAAGAGATTCATCGTTGCGGTAGGATTGCCCGCATAATAGATGTATATGATGCATTAACTACTAACAGGTCTTATGCAAACGCAGTAAGGCCGTTTGCCGCTCTTGTAGAGATGAAGGAGAATATGCTTAATTGCTTTGACAGGGAGCTGTTTATGGATTTTATACGCTTTTCAGGGCCTTACGATTCACGAGAGAAGCAACGGAAGGGTGATAAATTACAGACCGAAAAATGAGGACTTAATGATAACCTTTCCAGATACTCTTATTTTAGCCAAGCCTCTTAATCGTCTCCCTTGCCTCCTTCAAAACAAAAATTCATAATTCATTTTCAAGCCTTTTTATGCCCTTTTTTAATGCATTACCATAGTATTTTATTTGCTTTTTTAAATTGATGGGGTTAAATTTACATAAGAATAAATTAGTGTATGTGTTAAGGAGTGTAAACAAAAATGCCAGATATAAATGTAAGTAAATCTATCACCAGGGAAGTAATAGAAATTGTTAAGGATTCAGGCGTAATAAATCAACTCGATATTACACCGAAAGAAATCCGTATAGGAGTGTTTTACACAGGCGTTGTGTTAAGCAGCGGCCATGCCGGTATGTCGTATACGCCTGTTCAAGAAATACCGGAGGCGGTATGTTGCCCACGATCACACGCCAAGATGCCTGTCGCAGGAGAACTGCTTAATATGCAGATTACAGGGCTCATGGATTATGCACTCGATGATAATGTACTTAAGGCAGCCGTTGGCATGGCGACTTTAAATGCGCTCTCTGCAATATTACTTGATGACGACTCATGTAAATATAAACCCTCAGCTTATGGTAATGCCCTTGATCTGGTTGAGATTGCCAGCGAAGACACCGTTGCAATGGTAGGGGCCTTTCCGCCATTTATAAAAAGAATCCAGGAGATTAC
>JBHHYW010000581.1:0-2015 GCA_046757745.1 Candidatus Scalindua sp. | reverse complement strand
AGTAAAAGTCCCAGAAACCCTAATACCTGGCCGCAAATCAGGATTGCCAGTATGATGGCAACCGGATTCAATCCCAGTTTAGTACCTACAATCTTCGGCGTTATTACAGTACCTTCCAGGAATTGTCCTATGCCAAAAACCAGTCCAACAAGAAGCAAATGTGTTACATCCTGAAATTGAATGAAAGCAAGGATTAGAGCCGGTATTAGACCAAACATTATACCAATATAAGGTATAATGTTTCCAAACCCGCCCACAAGGGCTAACAGGTATGACATTGGTATCCCTATGATGGTGAGCCCTATACCATAGATAATTGACAGGATAATACAAACCGTAAACTGGCCCCTGAAAAATGCCTTAAGGTTTTCATCTATCCTGCTCACTATATCAAGTATCTTCTCTTTCTTAGAAACAGGCATCAACTCTTTACCTTTTGATATAATCATATCAAAATCCTTCAGGAGATATACCATGACAACCCCAAATACAACAACGTTCATAACTATTCCAAAAAAACCAAATGTACTGTAAAATACATTTTTTACGATTCCCAATACAAAGTTCAAAGCCAGCGGCACATACCTTTTCATATTAAGCAAATGTTCCGGAATACTATATCTTGTGTCCACTGGTTCTTTAGTTTTGATTTCTTTTACCTCTTGTTCCTGTGTTTTCTTCTCTTTTATTTCCTTTTCCTTAATTGTCTGGATTCCCAGTTTTGATTTAAGGAATGTTCCAATTTTAGTATCACTGTATTCTTCTATTAACTTTTCCACTTTTTTCTGATATTTTGGATATTGCTCCTCTAGTGCTGTTCCAACACGCTGAATACCACTAACAGTCTTAGGAATCGTGTATGTTAATAATCCTCCCACTATTAGTACTATTCCTGTTAAAAGTACTGCTATCGCAAGACCGCGTGGTACACACTTTTTTGAAAATATAAGTTTTCTATCTGATATAAAATCTACTAATGGATCAAAGATATATGCAATGGTAAAGGCAAGGAAAAGTGATATCAGGATTCCTTTCAGAAAATAGCACAATGCGAAGAATAGAGCGAGTGCACAGAAAATGGACAATGTCCTTATCCATACATTTTCAAATATTTTCTGTTTTTCCATAAATTAATCCCTTTCAAATTCCTAATCCTCACGCAAAGCCGCGAAGAACGCTAAGAAAGAAAATTTCTGGTCGGTTCAGGCTTGCAGCCTGAACCAGAACGTTTAGGTTCAATCATGTTGATTGAACCAACATGTATGCACCCTACAAAACAATAATGATGGGTTCGCTTCGTTTAACCCATCCTACACAACTACAATATTCAATTTATGCCCTGTCCACAGTCTAATGTTATTCCTTTATAAACTTTAGGTTTCCTTTGCGGCTCATTGTCCTCGGCGCTTTTTGTCCGGGGAGCGTGAGAACTTTCTTTTCCTCATTAATAAAGACTAAATCCTTAATCCCCCTTATGGTTTCTATACCTATGCCATTAACACCGCGCAGTTGTTCTATAGTTTTAAAGGTACCTATCTCTTTTCGATATTCGACAATTGCCCTGGCCTTCATTTCTCCTATCCCAGGCAGGATTATAAGTTCGTACCATTCCGCCCTGTTCAAGTCAATCTTTAATTTTATTGATTCCGGATCGCTGTCTACAACTTCAGTTTCCGGAAGCCACCAATGCTGGTCTATCGAATACTTGATCCCTATTCCGATTAAGATCGTCGTTATGAGGAAGAATGCGGCAAGAGATTCCTTTCTTGAAAATTCAAAAATCTTCAATGGTCCCGGCAGTTCTGGCATCACGTTAATAAGTGTATGAAATGATATGGCTTAACATATTTAAAAGGTATAAGGAAATTTTAGTTATTTAAAATCTATGGTCAAGCAAATTCCAACACTAAAGTTATGCTTTTACCTTGAACAACTTCAGGGGGTATTGTAGAATTTTTGATTATGATCGCAGACAAACTCAAACATTCTGAAATTAAGACAGAAAACGACTCTGA
>JBHHYW010000580.1:0-2020 GCA_046757745.1 Candidatus Scalindua sp. | reverse complement strand
ATGGTTTTGAATTTGGGATGGGGGCAGAGATTGGCATCAGTACCGACAAGCTTCACGCCAGAGGCCCGATGGGCCTGAACGAACTCACATCATACAAATACGTCGTGCATGGCAATGGGCAGATACGTCAGTAAGCCGTTGGAGCAAATGATACAGACAGATATACAACAAAGTAAAACATTCGGTCCCTATTTTCTTTTACATGGTAGCTTGTAAGGTATGGAGAAAACAACGAATAATAAGAAAAGGATACTGAAAATCTTACGCCTTCTAAAAAAAGAGTATCTAAAACCTAAGTCAGCGCTTAACTTTAAAACCCCTTTTGAACTTTTTGTTGCTACAGTACTATCAGCACAGACTACTGATGCACACGTTAACAAGGTGACAGCATCTCTCTTTAAGAAATACAAATTTACCAAAGATTATGCATATGCCCCTCTTGAAACTCTTCAAAAAGATATAAGCTCAATAAATTTTTATAAGACCAAGGCAAGAAATATTCAGGGCTCAGCAAAAATGATAGTAGAAAGATTTAATTCAAAAGTTCCTAAGTCTATGAAAAATCTCACGAGCTTGCCGGGTGTTGCTCGTAAGACAGCAAATATAATTCTATCAAATGCTTATGGTATTAACGAGGGAATCGCTATAGATACTCATGTAAAAAGGGTTGCATATAGGCTTGGACTCACTAAAAATGAAGATCCTTTAAAGATAGAGAAGGATCTCATGGCAATAACTCCAAAAGAAGAATGGGGAAACCTGTCTCATCTTTTGATATTCCATGGAAGAAAGATATGCCAGGCAAAAAAGCTCAAACACCATGAATGCGTTCTTTATGACATATGTCCGTCTAGGGATTTATAGAAGAATAGAGGCTTTTGTAAATATATAATATTAGGAAAAAAGATTCCTCAATATGATCTTTTGCATCCTGATAAACTTTAACGCCCGGTTAGTAACTGCAATGAGAAGGGATTAGTAAACGTTAACCCAACAATACAATTTCACACTTGGAATTGATGTTGTTACTATCTAGCTGCAAAAGTCATGCAATCTGCATGATCGCTATGCATTCCAACTTTTATACCTGCTGCCGTACATTCTAGCAATTGGTTAAACTTGCACTCATCTTCTTTACATGCGCCTACGCCACCAATCATATCCGAAATCCCACCCTTTTTGGGAACATTCAGAAAGGTATCGCATATAGGGTGGGTACCTCCCACTGTGATTGCCATTGTATGGCATTCACTTTTCTTGTTATATGCACAATTTGTCACGTCACACGTTAGAATTTTTGGCATCTCCATTGCCATATGAATCACCCCCTACTTAAAAATATCCCTTTCCATTGCAGTTTATATCGCTATTGCAGAAAAATATCTCCTGAGAGCATCTATTAGCACAAATGATATTTCAGACCGCCTGAAAGCATCATCATTAGTTACTCTAAAAATATCTAAGCCTATATAAGTTGATTTATTAACTACAATCCTATGAAACAAGGATGTTGTAATTCGAGAATTGTTATTTGTGAAATGAAAGTTCATGTAGTAGTCATAGGGAAAACACATCATGTTTAACCTCTTAACAAAGACGGCATGGAACTTTGAGGAAATAATAATTTAATATTAACGAACTAATTACTTATGTCAATAAAAATCAGATCAAAAAATAAAACATCTTGTATCTATATTTCAGTCTTCATTCTCAAAGATTAAGTCTATTCTTGCTTCGCTTTCCTTTTAGATGAAAAAATTAAAGTATTGATGAATAGTTGATACATGTTATAAAATACGAGGGGATGGAAAGTAGTATATATAATGCTTAGAAAGCAGGTAATTGCTGCGTGTATTGTTCCTATGGCACTGTTCCCTGCCCATCTATACAGAAAGAAAAGAAATGTTGTTAAAATTACAAAGAAATCTTCTCATAACAACACTGTTGTTTCTTGTAGGTTGCACATATAGTCCATATCGCTACAGTTTTTCACTCATCGATCCTTATGTAGAAGGTCTTC
>JBHHYW010000579.1:0-2026 GCA_046757745.1 Candidatus Scalindua sp. | reverse complement strand
GATTTTATAAGAAATTTTATTACAGACCAAGGTTCATATTGAGAATACTAAAAAAGATCATATTTAATGGTGAAGAAAGAAGAAAGATTATGCGGGAAGGTTCGGAATTTAAGGAATTTATAGCAAAAAGAAAAAAGGTATTGGCAGGCATTCAACAAGAGAAAAGAATTTGACTGGATAACCGGATATACAAGATTTCTTATCCTGTAAATTCTGTCTAAAAAGAAAATAAATGAAACTATTATCTAAAGGTTTTGAGATGGTCAAAGGTGTTCTTCAGGATGGAGGCCCCAGCTTTGCCAATTTTGCCATTACTAATGCGTGTAATGCCGATTGCAGTTTCTGCACCTTTCCCGGGATTGCCACAAAAGACAGATTCTTTCTGGAGACACCTAAGATATTGGGGGCTATAGATATTCTCTATGACAAAGGAATACGGTACCTGGTATTTGTTGGCGGCGAACCACTGTTGCACCCGGGCCTTTCAGAAATGATTAGCCACGCAACAGAAAAAGATATAGATACCATGATTTCAACAAACGCGGCTTTACTCAACGAAAAAGTAATTTCTAACCTTGGTGCAAGCGGATTAAAAACTATCTTTATCTCCATTGACGCAACTTCAATCAAAGAACATGAACGGAATCGAGGACTGCCGGGTGTATGTGAAAAAATAAAGCAGGTTACAGAAATGATTAAAGAACAAGGCATCAATCTGATCGCATCAGTAACAATTAACAGATTAATCACTGACTATTCAAGATTACCGGCATTCTTAAAAGGACTTGGATTCGATAAAATATCCTTTTCTAATCCAATGCTTAATTATTCTACATCGTACGCCGGAGACTGTAGTTCCGATCTAATTAATTACAATAAAGATGAATTGGTAGAAATATTTGAAGAAATTAAAGAATTAAAAACTCGATTCAGGGTGTTAAATCCTACCGCCTCTCTTGATGATATGATACGGCTATTTAAAGATAAGGAAGTAAGGTTTACCTGCCTTGGCGGTTATAAATCTTTTTATGTGGATTGGAATCTCAATGTTTTTCCGTGTCAGACGTTAGAGGAAAAGATATGTCATATTGATGAGTTTAAAGGCGCTGTTCTGGTAAACAATGAATGTAACAAATGTATAAACGAGTGTTATAGAGAACCGAGTCTGATGCAGTTTGTTGCCATATCGATAAGTGATGCATTTCATCATTTTAGTCGAGGCAAATTAATTAAAGCTTCGCACTCACTATTTAATATCAATAACGTCATATCTCTTAAAGCTTCTCTTGGTGAAATGCTTGCCGGTGGGAGGGTATAAACATAAAGGCGGTAATTGTAAACGCCGATGACTTCGGTGCGTCTAAAAGCATTAACAGGGCAATCATCAAGGCACACAGAGAAGGAGTCCTGACGAGCGCAAGCCTGATGGTTAATGGAGAAGCTTTCGAAGATGCAGTGGAACAGGCAAAGAAGAATCCAGGTCTCAGCGTGGGCATACATTTAGTACTTGTCCAGGGCAGGTCGGCAGTCACCCCTACTGAAATACCGGATTTGGTTAACGCTAATGGATACTTTTCTAATAGCGCAGTATTGGCAGGGTTGAAATTTTTTTTTATTAAATCACTAAGGGCACAACTAGAAAAAGAATTAAGCTCTCAGATGCAAAAATTTGTATCAACAAAATTAAAACTCTCTCATATCAATAGCCATCTGAATATACATATGCACCCTTCTGTACTCGATATTGTCTTGAAACTGGCGGATAAATTTGATGTTAAAAACTTAAGGCTTACGAAAGATAATTTCCTTCTCACTCTTAAACTGGATAGAAGCGCTCTGGTTTATAAGTTTTCCCACTTCTTAATATTCGGTATTTTAACTAAAATATACAGAAAGAGATTATTAAAACATGGTTTTAGATTTACAGATGTGGTTTTCGGTCTGTTACAATCAGGAAACATGAATGAGAGATACGTATACGGAATATTGAACAACTTAAATGAAGGAATTAGCGAGATATATTTCC
>JBHHYW010000578.1:0-2039 GCA_046757745.1 Candidatus Scalindua sp. | reverse complement strand
TGATTCACCCTCACCCCATATCCAGAATGGCAACTCCACCACGTATCCTTTCTCCATCAAATCAGGCAGAGGATTGGCCTTAGAGCTTATCTTCTTTAATCTGCGATATTCCTCCAGCTTTGCATTATAGATATCTACAAAACTCCTCGCATTCGCCGTTATATGCAGAAAGAAATTCAGGAAAGGCTCTGTATCGCTTATAAGAGAAACAGGGATCTCTAAATTACCGACCCCAAATCTCAATAAGAACGCATGCCTTGCACAGGTAAACAGATCAGTGAATTGCAGTGTCTCTCCGGTTAGGTTTATTACTAGATTTATAAAATCTTCAAATGACTTCCTCATATCAGGATTATGCAGGGTCTTTAAAACACTCTCTTTAAAGGCCGTCAGTTGTGTTGAATCTGCATATCTGATTTCTTCGTAGGCAAGATTGTATAGACTTGGGAGGAATTCTATTCTTTCCACAGAGGTGTCCAGGCCGTTTATGTCTGGAATGTTTAAACAGTTATCATGACAGGCGTCATTATCAACCACCATATTTATCCCGATAGCTTTCACTTTTTTCGCAATACTGTTTACGAGGCCATGCTTTATCAGCACGCCCGGGTGTGCAAGGGTCGGGGAGTGTCCGGTTTGTATTATATTCTTGACCGGAGCATAAGAATCATTAATACAAGACAACCTTTCTGTACCTGCTATATTCAGCCTTGAACAAAGTGATTTTATTTTCTCAGTATATTCACAGGCATTTTTTAACGTCTCGGATCGAACCTGTTCAAGAAATTCAGAAAAAAGTATGCCGTTTATGTCAAAATCATAAGATTTAAATCTTTCCTTATTTAAACTGATTAATCCCGGAATGTCTTCATAGGCGGGCTTTATGAATATCTCTCTATTATTCTTTGGGATTGTGAATGATTCAATTTTCATTTAAATCAGCTTACTGCGTTAGCAAATTTATTCTTCCAATTTCTCTTTCAGCTTATGAAGTTTATTGAGCGCTTCGATTGGTGTGATTTTCGACGTGTTAAGGTTCTTTATCTCCTCAATCACCACGTTCCGAGGCGGGTTAAAGAGAGGCAGTTGTTTTGGCTTGTCTTCTTCTTTGTTCTTGATAGTTGCAAATTTTGGTTTGCCGTCCACGTCCAGCGTCTCAGCCTCAAGATTTGCAAGTATCACCTTCGCCCTTTGAATCACCTTCCCTGGCATTCCGGCCAGCCTTGCGACATGGATGCCATAGCTTTTATCAGCGCCGCCCTCAACAATCTTTCTCAGGAAGATTATTTCATCTTCCCACTCCCTTACTGCAATGTTATAGTTCCTGATACCCGGAAAGAGTAAGGCCAGCTCGGTCAACTCATGATAATGAGTAGCAAACAGTGTCCTGGACTTAAGGTGTTCATAAATATATTCAGTCAATGCCCACGCAATACTTACACCATCAAATGTACTGGTGCCTCGGCCAACCTCATCGAGTATTATCAGACTGCGTTCTGTTGCATTATTTAATATATTCGCAGCCTCATTCATCTCCACCATAAATGTACTCTGGCCTCTCGCCAGTTCATCCATTGCCCCCACTCTGGTAAATATACGATCAACAACCCCTATCGTAGCCTCTTTCGCCGGAATAAAACTGCCCATCTGTGCCATAAGCACAAGCAGAGCAACCTGACGAATATACGTGCTCTTCCCTGCCATGTTAGGCCCGGTAATGACCATGATCTGTTTATCTGCCCCGTTAATATCAATATCATTAGGGACAAACTTCTCTGCCATTAATGTTTTATCAAGGACTGGATGTCGTCCATCAATAATCCTGAGGCAACATCCTTCTGATATTTCAGGCCTTGTATATCCGTTCTCGGTTGCAATATTCGCAAGTGTAGAAAGGCCGTCCAAGTGAGCAATAACATCAGCCGTCTTCTGTAAACGTTCGGTATGGGTACTAACCTCATCCCTGATCTTCTGAAAGGTTTCATATTCCAACTCCTTCGCACGTTCATCTGCGGTAAGCACCTTTGTCTCATACTCCT
>JBHHYW010000577.1:0-2044 GCA_046757745.1 Candidatus Scalindua sp. | reverse complement strand
GGATAGGAGAGTGACTTTTAAACAATAAGATAGATAAAGATAGATGTACTCAATAATCCACTGCTGTCCAAAACGTTTCAATATTAGCATAAATCTACTATTCTTCTCGTCGATTTTAGACAGACTTTCCCACTGTTTTCAAAATCAATCCCCCTTAAAATAATAGGTAGACACTAAATCAGTGATAATTGATCCCCTTTGGGTACCGGATCCAAAGGTTCAAAGGGTTTATCCAGCCATTTTTGAAGGTCAATTTTCACAAATAGGTTCATTCGTAAGAAAGCTACCAGATTAGACAGGCACCAATCGTACTTAGCCAGCTGTCTCAGGTACTTGAGTATCAATATTGTGATTAATGCTGTCCAAATCTGGATGAGCACGGCATTTTTACTCGTTCCTACGAAAGTCTTGATTTTCAAGAGTTGTTTGAGGGTCTTGAAAAAGATTTCTATCTGCCACCTTTGTTTATAAAGTTCCGCAATGATCGCTGCTGTCCAAGTTAATTGATTAGTGATGATTTCGATGGCTTGCTTGTTCACATTATCCCACACCACAACCCGTCTTAGTTTATCCGGATATTGGTTACCACTTTCGTAAGGACTTAGACTAATCAATTCATCCACAAGAATGTGTTGATCTTTCTTTTCCGGTAGGGGATATTCCTCAACCCGTTTAAACTTGATGTTTTTCTTCAGTCGTATCACAAATTTCACTTTCTTTTTATGCCACTTGTACAACATAGCAAAATCCAGATAGGCTCGATCCATAACCACCAGACTGTCTTTAGGCAATTGAAGCTGTTGAGCGATGCTTACATCAGAGGTTTTGCCTTCCGTCATACAAACATAGTTTGGCAAACAACCATCGTAGTCTAACAACATGTGTAGTTTAATGGCCCCTTTGGTCTGTCGATATTTGGCCCAATCAAATACGGACAAACACAAACTAATGGTGGTTGAATCCAGGATTAAGATCTTCTTGAGTTTGGATTTAAATTTGATCCGTTGAAAGGGAACTTCCTTTCTAAGGGTATTGAACAAGGCAAAGTAATAGTCTCGGAACAGTTCCCAAGACCGATGCTGGTTAATGTATGATAAGGACGACTTACTGGGTGCCAAACTAACACCTAAATGATTTAAGTTACCCGTTGCCGATCGAAGACCATTACTAATCTCACGTAATGAATTGGACTTTGAAAAATGGCAAAACAACATGGAAACAAGGTGACTCCAACTGTTAATCCCTTTGTGGTGCTTGTCAGTCCCATACCGTTCAACCGCCTTTTTGAATGAATAGCGATCTAATTTGCTTATTATTTGTCCGAATAGTGTTACATTCACCATGTCTTTCCTCCATAGGTTTAATGAAAGGAAAGATACGCCCTGCCGGCCATTATCGGCAGGGCTTTTTCATACATTGAACCTAAAATCCAATAGCAACGTTTTGGACAGATGTGATATGCATGATGATAAAAGGTGGGTTTACTATTATTCTTACTAAATATGGTCTAAATTAATCGATTATAATGTTGTAGGTAATATTCCGGTTTCCCACCCCCATATCATATCCAGACAACCCACATACTTTCTGGATTTAGAAACATACCAGCATGGGTGTCCTTTTTGGTGATTCCATCTAGATTTCCTTCATGACGTGCCAGACACCTATTCTGGGGTACCTCTATAATTCATCTGGTATAAATTTGGATTGTGGGTAAATCGCTGCCACATGGACTTAAAAAAGAACGCCTCCCGTCCAGTCATTTCCGTGTCTTGGTACAACCTGATAAATGGTTATGTCAGGAATTTGTTATTTTGTTTTTATCATGAAATTATTCACCAGTAATAACTGAGAAACGACCTTTAATTTTGTCTCCCAAACCCAATGTGAGTTGATCCCCTTCATATAAAGGTCCAACCCCATCAGGGGTCCCAGTAAAGATGATGTCTCCCCTTGTTATTGGGATTCTTTTAGAGAGAAAAGTAATAAGAGTTGGAATATTGAAGATCATCTCATTCATATTGGCTGATTGAACGAGGGTGGT
>JBHHYW010000576.1:0-2046 GCA_046757745.1 Candidatus Scalindua sp. | reverse complement strand
AGTCATTTCCATGAAATCCTCTGTCTCCCTTGTTACGATATCCATAAAATCAAGAAACAATCCCCAATCATTTATGGTCAGGGGCATGCCCCTTATGGCGCTTGCAGACACAGTTGCAGAAACCCTGTTTAAGACAAGTAATTCCACCTCTTTCTTTAATATCCGTTCCAGATCAGCCCATATATCATCTTCACCTTTGTAAAATACCTCTTCTTCATATTCTACAGGATGTCTTTTCTCCGGGTAAAAATATACGGCAATATCGATATCAGACAATTTAGTTGCCGTTCCCCTTGCTTGCGAGCCGAATAAAAAGGCAAAGGCAACATCTTTGCGATCTTTGAAATATTCTTTTAACGCTTCTTTATTTTTGTTTGTAACCATTGATTCTATTATTTAGATTATAAATAGCCGCAGTTAGTCTAACACAAAAGTGAGAGATTTTCTAAGGAAATTAGATTGTATTAAAATTCATAGAAAGTTATAGCCAAAAGAACTATTTCCTACCCTTTTGATTTGATGGATTGTAGTTTGTATAGTATGACAATTTGGTAGATTGTGAAAATTCTGAAGATTATAATAATGAGGTTAGAAACTATAATCAAGTGTAAAAATGATACTCAACCCCAACTGGTACAAGTTTAAAGAAACCATACTCTTTCCGTTATTATTTAGAAAAGTAATAAGGTTGAAAATTTCAATATTATTAATAAAATCACTCTATGCTACCTAAACACCATAAAACCGGTTTCTTCCTTAAAGCAGGGTTATTTGATAATCTTTCAAGCTTTTCTGAACTGGAAAAACGCATATCCGAGTTACCCACAACAGTAGAAGAAGGCGACGCCTTTGAAGTATTTGCCGAAGCCTATTTCTTTACTCAAAAGATTGAGCAGGCAGAAGAAGTATGGCCGTTTAGATATATCCCTTCCAGAATAAAGGAGAACTTGTCTTTAGGCACGAATCAACAAGACATGGGTGTTGATGGCGTGTATAAGACAACATCAGGCGGATTCAATGCTTATCAAGCCAAATTCCGTACAGGCCGTACATCAATTACATGGGGTGATCTGTCAACATTTATGGGTCTTACAGATAAGGTCAGCCAACGTGTCTTATTTACTAACAGCAATGACATTACTTCAGTAATAAACGAACGTTCGGGTTTTTATTGTATACGAGGCAATGATCTTGATCGTTTGGAAAAGAATGATTTTGAGACCATTCTAAGATGGTTAAAGAGTGGTGTCTTAGAAATAGAGAGAAAGAGACCTCTACCTCATCAAGATGAAGCTATAAAGGATATACTTAATACTTTAAAGGATGAAGACCGTGCTACAGCCCTTATGGCTTGTGGTACAGGCAAGACACTTGTTGCTTTATGGGTTTCTGAGAGAATGGACTGTCAGGACATCTTAGTCCTTCTCCCTTCCCTGACACTTGTCAGGCAAACCCTGCATGAATGGCTTAGAGAGACAGAATGGTTACACCTTTCCTATTTATGTGTCTGTTCCGATCCTACTGTTGCAAGCAAGGAACTTGATAGTATAAAAATTAATCAGTCTGATCTGGATTTTGCAGTTACTACTGAAAGCAGTACTGTAAAACAGTTTCTTTCCCAAAGTACTAAAGGTGTCAGAGTTTTATTCTCTACATATCAGTCTGCCCACATTGTCGCAGAAGGTATGGACAATAAATTTCGGTTTGATCTTGGAATCTTTGATGAAGCACACAAGACAGCAGGGAGAGAAGGCAAAAAGTTTGGCTTTGCACTGAAAGATGATAATTTGCTTATAAAGAAACGCCTGTTCCTTACGGCCACACCCAGACACTACAACTTAAACAAGAAAAATAAAGAGGGAGATTTTGACCTTGTTTACTCTATGGACAATCCTGATGTATATGGCGAGATTGCACACCAACTATCCTTTGCCAAAGCGGCTCGTCAGGACATTATCTGCAACTATAAAGTAATCATATCAGTGGTTACCTCAGAACAGGTCAGCAAAGAGCTTCTAAAAAGAGGTGAAGTATTAATCAATGGCG
>JBHHYW010000575.1:0-2048 GCA_046757745.1 Candidatus Scalindua sp. | reverse complement strand
CAGGGATTATTACGCCAATAATTAACCCCCTATATTTTCCCATCCCCAAAGAACCTCAATTCATAACTCTTTTGCATTTCAATTGTTAGTATTTTTACAGATAGTCAGCAGAGGGTTGTTTCCTTCTCTAAAGAGGGTTTAATTATTCCTTTAGGCTACAACATAATATACATATAATATATAAATATATGGCTAAAGACCCTTAATAGCAGGATAATTAGCCTTGACAATAATTTATAACAATATATCATATCATGATAAATAACAACAATAACCCTCCATAGATGCATTGCCATGATAGATAAAAACTTTTTCCTAAACCCAACGAACCCCATGCAAAGACGATACGAAGCCCTACGGGCCGCTTACGTTGATCGGCTTTCCAATGAGGAGATTGCAAAAAACTTTGGATACACCTTATTTTCTTTTAAATCACTCAAAAGAGACCTAAAGGAGCTCTCTGCTGAAAAATTTTTTCTAGATTTAAAAACTGGACCTAAAGGCCCCCAAAACAAAACTCTTTCATCCAAGCAAAGAATAATTGAATTACGAAAAAAAAGTTATTCTATAATGGAAATACAGGAGAAACTAAAACATGAGGGTACCGACCTGAGCCTTAATCACATTAATAGTTTGTTGAAAAAAGAAGGATTTACAAAATTATTCAGAAGGACAAATAGAGAGAGATGGGAATCTCTTCAAAGTGACAAACGCTATCCAGAGATGGCAGACATAAAAAGATTCGCCGAGAAGAGCACAGTATCGACTATGTTTGGAGGTATTTTTCTTTTTCTACCATTGATTCATTCGCTGAAATTGGATGAATTATTTAATATGAAGGGATATTACGGCACGAGAATTATTCCGAGACTATCATATATTTTGTCTTATCTAGCGTTAAAACTATTGGGCAAAGACCGGGTTTGCCACATAGATGATTTTGCATTCGATTATGGCCTGGGAGTATTTGCTGGTCTAAATGTTTTGCCTAAAAATGCGGCTATCACCTCTTATTCCTATAGACATTCTCCAGCATTAGTGCGAAAGCTTTTGAAAGGCTTTGTAAAGCGATTACACGCGGAAGGTTATATAAAGGGGCAAAACATTAATTTGGATTTTCATGTAATTCCTTATTATGGAGAAGAACCTGTTTTAGAGAACAACTGGGTGCCAACGCGAGGCAAAAGCATGAAGAGTGTTTTATCTTTCTTTGCTCAAGATTTGGACACTACTTTTTTATGCTTTTCCAATGGAGATATCAAACGAGAAGAGATGAATGATGAAGTGATTGAGTTTGTTAGATTTTATAAGGAAAGCACTGGGCTACTTCCTGAAAGACTGGTGTTTGATTCAAAATTAACAGTTTATAAAAACTTGAATAAGCTCAACAAGCAAGGGATTTTATTTATTACTCTTAAACGGCGTGGTAAGAATTTTTTGTCTGAATTTGCGGGAATTCTAGATTGGAAAAAAGTGAAGCTTGAGAATGTAAAAAGAAAATATCAATCTTTGCAGTACGTAGAATCTCTGATTAATATAAAAGATTATGAAGGCCAGGTTAGACAAATAATTGTGAAGGGAAATGGAAGAGAGCTTCCAATGTGCCTGATAACTAATGATTCTCAAGGCAGTGTAAAAGAGATATTAACTGTTTATTCACATCGTTGGAGAATTGAGAATAATATCCAGGAAAATGTTGATTTTTTCAATCTTAATGCATTGCCTTCTCCTGTAGTTGTTAAAGTTGATTTTGATATTGCAATGACTTTAATTGCCAACACTTTATATAAAATACTAGCCAAAAAGACAAAATGGTTTAAAAAAGCTACTCCCAAAACAATATCAAGAAACTTTATTGACGTAAAGACCAGTATTGTTATTAAGGAAGAGAAAATAAAAGTCAGATTTAGCAAAAAAAACTATAACCCAATTATGATGGAATGGGCTGAAACTTTAGATGAAATAAAAATTCCATGGTGGAATGATAAAATCTTAATGTTTGAGTTCGAATAAATCGAGGGTTAATTACTTGCGTAATAATCCCTGTT
>JBHHYW010000574.1:0-2053 GCA_046757745.1 Candidatus Scalindua sp. | reverse complement strand
ATATTATTATTGGTTTTGTTTTCTTGTTTATAAATTGACAAATGATATCACTTATAGTATCATCTCATAGTGAATAAGAAACAGCAGAAAACGCTCGATAGAGTTTTTAAAATACCAACTCGATCGGATATTGAGTGGAAAGATATCAAGTCTCTGTTGACCGCCTGCAATGCCGATATTAGCAGAGGCCGAGGATCAAGAATTCGCATAGTTTTAAGCAACCAAATTCTTAATATGCATAAACCGCATCCACAAAAAGAACTGAAAAAATATACTGTTGAGCTTGTTAGAGACTTTCTGTCAAATGTAGGAGTAAAACCACAATGAAAAATATTCTGAAATACAAAGGTTATGCGGGAAACGTAAACTTTGATGCTGATGATAAAGTTTTTCATGGTCGTGTTCTGGGTATTACTGACGTAATCGGGTTTGAAGGTGCATCAGTTACTGAGCTTGAAAAAGATTTTCACGAGGCGATAGATGATTATTTAGAAACTTGTCGCAAAATAGATAAAAAACCTGAAAAACCATTTTCGGGACGTTTTATGTTGCGTATTCCCTCCGAACTCCATTCCGTAATCGCTCTTGAAGCAAGAAAGCAGAAAAAAAGTATTAACGCCTGGATATCTGAAGTTTGTAAAAGTGCTATCAAGGCTCACTGATGTTTTCTGTTTTTGCTGGAATGACAAAGATCATTAGATCATTGTTCGCAACTTGATTGGGAACTATTTTTGTGAAATTATTGTAGCAATATTTACTGTATGGAAAAGATTGATTTAGGAAAACTAAAAGAAAGGTATTGTGGCGAACCATTTCATAAACTTGTTGAATACCATTTGAAACGGCAAAAACAAGACACACGAATAAGTGGCCTTCATGGAACCATTCAATTACTTCCTGAATCAGCGCGATCGCTTGTGGAAGAATTTATAGACCGATGGAATACAAAAGCTTATGACAAACAGTTTTGGGGAACTGACACCTCCATTGTGTTTTCCGAAATTATTAATGATGCTCGCAATTTTCTTACGAACGCTGGTGCGCCAACAGACGATGACACCTTGTTTAATATGTTCAACGTCGTTGTTATGAACTATGCATATAGCGTATATGATCAGCCCAAAATGAGGGAATTTGTGGGCATAAACGGCAGTTCTTTTCCTATTACTAGCTTAGTTTCGCTAATTTATCCAATAGCTGCTACGATTTATATTTCGATTAAAACCCCTGCTAATTTTATGGCCATAATTGGATATGGTATTACCAATTTAGGCTATCTACTAATTGCAGCTGGCATCATTAAAGGCACTTTTAGAGTTTTTGGTCTAAAGAAGCGTTTACATGTTTTTTTAGCGGCATTTTTTATCATAATTGTTGGATTTATTCTTTCGAACATAAGAGCCTAACAACTTTTTATTTCAACGTTTTGCGGAGCAAAACACATAAATTAACGACTTAAAGGAGTTAATTTAATAGAGAGGAGCTTTTTGATGAAGGCATTTAGAATGAGATTTTTATTAGTTTCCATAGTACTCTTTTGTTGTGCGACTGCATACGGTCAGGGCCAAAAGTTAAAACTTGATGTAAGGGAACATTCACTCGAGAACGGTATAAAATTATTGATGTTGGAGAAACACGATGTTCCCATAGTTTCACTCCGTATCGTCTACAAGGTTGGTTCTGTAAATGAGCACCCGGGGATCACGGGCGCTTCTCATTTGTTTGAACATATGATGTTTAAAGGTACAAAGATTTTCGGAACCAAAGATTATGATAGCGAAAAACCTCTTCTGGAAATGGAGGACGAGCTCGTTTCTAAAATCGCAGTTGAAAAGGCCAAAGGTACTGATACCGGCAAAGAAAAGATAAAACAATTAGAAGATGAATTGGAAGAAGTCTGGAGGAAACAAAAGGAGTTGATAGTTAAGGATGAAATGTGGTCAATTTACCTCAAGAATGGCGCTACCGGTCTCAATGCGTCTACCGGTAATGACGCAACATATTATTATTGTAACCTGCCTGCAAACAAGCTTGAATTGTGGGCATTTATGGA
>JBHHYW010000573.1:0-2057 GCA_046757745.1 Candidatus Scalindua sp. | reverse complement strand
CTAATAGCACCAGTAAAAGAACCTTTGACATGCCCAAATAGTTCACTCTCTAAAAGGGTTTCAGGCAGAGCGGAACAGTTAATAGCCACCATATCGTAATCTTTCCTGAGGCTGTTATAATGAATAGCTCTTGCTACCAACTCCTTGCCTGTTCCGGTCTCTCCCGTGATAAGAATGGTAGAATCAGTCTGGGAGACCCTCTCAACCAGGTTGTAAATATTCTGCATCAGGTAGCTTTTCCCGATTAAGTTATGAAAACGGTACCTCTCTCCTAATGTGGTCTGGAACTTTCTGATTTTGTCATTTTTAACGTCTAATTCCCTGATCATTTCCTTTAACATCTTCTCGGACTCTTGATACTGAAGCTCTTTGTTTACCCTTTTCGTAACATCCTTGCTGATCGAAAGAACGCCCTGTATTGAACCGTCCTTATCAAAAATAGGGACACAGCTCTGGTCAAAAAAGTGGGTAACATTGTCAGGAGATGTGAGATGCAACTCTCTAATATTAAAGCTCTCCTTGGTCTTAATGACATTATTCAGGTTCTTTGCCAGTTCCTGCTCTATAGACTTGAGCCGCAGCGCCAGGTAACTTGCACCTTTTACATCATTAAAATTTACACCATATGACTGTTCGGCTGTTTTGTTCATGAGCACGATGTTAAGGTCATTGTCTAAAAGAATGACATCGGAATCAAGATTGTCGATTATGGACTTGTCTATGCTGTCATCACTTGCCGGAAAATACGGTTGAATTCCTGTATTTCCTTCAGAAGACATAAGCAATTTCTGAACTGAACCTTTTGCCTTTTCCATAATTATTTTTTAAATTAAAAACTTAATATTAACGGGAACAAAATTTCCCATATTCAATTAAGCTGGTCTACTCATAAATCCTTAAAGTATGAGTGATAATACCAAAAGATGTTATAACTTATAACTATTTTGCAACACAAATTAGCATATATGAGAATATAAATCCACTATAAAAGGGAATAGGTATACCCATTTTTATAAAATGGTACTTTTACTTTCTACGGTGAATAAGTTAAACGTTGTTATACAAAGCACTTATAGTGTATGGCACACTCGTTGCGATTAAAAATAATTAGGGAAACAAAATATTTTTTCTAACTATTAAAATTTTGAAAGGAGGTGAGTAAAATGAAGATGGAATTAACAAGATGGAACAGGACGCCTTTATTTACGTCATTACATGGTGATATGAACAGGATGTTGGATAATTTTTGGGATACAAAATCTCTCGGGATGGAGTGGCGCCCCAGTATAGATATTGCCGAAACAGATAATGATATTATCGTAAAGGCTGAAATCCCCGGAGTTGATCCGAAAGACATTGACATCTCAATCGTGGATGACACGCTGACAATAAAGGGAGAAAAAAAGGAAGAGAAGGAAGATAAGAGCAAGTCTTATCACCGTGTTGAAAGATCTTATGGCAGCTTTACACGTAGAGTTGCACTTCCTGCACATGTTAAAATAGACGAAGTAGAGGCAAAGGACCATCAGGGCGTACTGGAAATTACTCTGCCAAAAATGGAGAAAGCAAAGACAAAGAAGATCACCGTTAAAACTGCCTAATTTGTACAATGTTGAGACACGGGTTTAACCTGTGTCTCAACATTAAAGAACTGACAAGTAATTTTATAAAGACTTTTTAGAGTCTATTTAATGGGAGGAGGGTTTGAAAATGTATTGGAAGAACTTAATCACAAGGAATGGTAGAAAAAGAAAACATGAGCAATCCGAGCTTCAATATCCATTAGCTACACTTCACAGGGAAGTAGACAGATTATTTGATGGTTTCTTCAAAGGTTTCGATGAGTTTCCTGCATTGTCTTTTAGAGGAAACAGATTAACTGAATTTTCACCAAAGGTAGATGTGAGTGAAAACGACAAAGAGATTGAGATCACAGCAGAAATACCGGGAATGGACCAAAGCGATGTAGACGTTACATTGAATGATAATGTACTTACGATCAAGGGAGAAAAGAAGGAGGAAAAAGAGACAAAAGGCAAAGAGTGCTATCATGTGGA
>JBHHYW010000572.1:0-2060 GCA_046757745.1 Candidatus Scalindua sp. | reverse complement strand
CGCCCGGTTAACCGCCGTCCCAAAAGAAGGAGCGGAACCATACAAAGAGAGCAGTGCATGGTATGTTTACCCTGTCGGTGCAGATGGTAAATCTGAAGAGGACGCTATAGATGTCAGCTACAAAAACCCAAGCGGTATATTTATCATTCCTCCCGGTCGCTATCACGCCACTATTGATATCGGAAAAGGTAGCGCTAAAACAGAGTTCGAGGTTAAGGTTGCAGAGACTACAGAAAAGACCGTCGTGATTGGCGTTGGATACGCTCAGTTAACCGCTGTTCCAAAAGTAGGAGCGGAACCATACGATACCGGGACGTGGTTTGTTTATCCTGTCGATGCTGATGGTAAACCTGCAGAGAGTTATATTGACTACAGCTACAAAAACCCAAGCGGTATATTTATCATTCCTCCCGGTCGCTATCACGTCACTTTTAATATCGGAAAAGGCAGCGCTGAAACGGAGTTCGAGGTTAAGGTTGCAGAGACTACTGAAAAGACGGTTGTAGTGGGCACGAGTGTAGAAGAAGAAAAAGAACAAGAGAAAGAGCAGGAAAAAGTACAAGATACAGGGCAAGGGAAGGAAGAAGCTGGTGTTCTTTACGTAAACTCAACCTTCAGGATTGCCGTTACCAGTCATCCGGACTGGGAGATGCGGCTGATGCCGGGTTCAAGAGCACCGGATATCAAGGCGCCTTCCGAACAGGGTGGCAAGAGTGCCTTTATTGATTCGGAGGCAAGGCGGGGGTCACAGGTATTGTTTCTTAAAACGCCGTCTGATGGAGAAAAACCATCCGGCAGTTTCAAATCGAATATTCTTCTGGCCGTACACGATATTACGAAGAGTAAAGATGAGGCCAGTGCAGAGGAATGGATTCAGAATGAACTTGCGTACACCCGCAAACATTTTCCTACGGCTGAGATAACGGTCTCTCCTTCACAGAAAAACCTGAACGGTAAGACCTGGTTAAGCTTTGAGCTGACGATAGAGAGTACTATTGGAGAAAAACTGGAACTTAAGCAGATGTCGTATGTTCATCTGAGGGAGACAGGCGGCAGGCGGTACATTTACGTCTTTGCAGCTACAGCGCTACAAAGCGAGTTCGAGGCCGACAGGCAGGCCATGGAGGCCATAATCCACAGTGTTGATCTTTTCGAGTAAAATATCTAAAAACTCTTTTTTCTTTTAAAGTGCAGAAAGTATGTACCTGTAACCTGGGTGGTGCCAGATGTACTGAGCTAGCCTCACCTGACTCAATCTTCTGCGAGTACTGTGAAGACCAGGGTTTTCACCACCACTGTACCAGGTGTGCAGCCAGGTATATTCCCCACAGCGATTCCGACAATCTATGCCCTCTGTGCCGGGAAATGATGCATAAATGAAAAATAAATAACAGGGAAGAGGAGTGTCTTATTTTATGAAAAATTACTGGTGGTATACCCTGCTTATCAGCATTGCCATCACTGTGGTATGGAAGATGTTTGGATCCGCCACAGCCCCGTTTTATATTATTATATTAATACTCTATCCTCTTCTCGGTATCGGAGGCCAGCTTCTGCTTATAATTGCGGGGGTCATTTTCAACCTTTATGAAAAGATAAAAAAAAGAAGAGGTGATGATAAGAAGTCATAGTTCAGGAATGTCTGGATTGTGACCTGGTACGTAATACATGTATTAATAACAAGATCCATGCGGAGATCAGAAGCAGACCTCCTAGTGGCGTGACCATTCCGATCTTGATTTTTGCAAGTGTGACCAAATATAGGGAACCTGAAAACAACACGATGCCCCCTATTGTATTGTAGATAGACAAACTCATCAATTTCCCCGGATATTTACTTTGTAAAAAACCCAATATCAGTAAAAACAGAGCATGGTAAATCTGGTATTTGTTCCCTATTCGAAAGAATTCTAATGCTTCTGTTGGATGACCTTTTAACGCATGACTGCCCACTGCACCCAGAATAACCCCGGTAGCACCAAAGAATAAGCCTGCAGCCAAACTTGTCTTTTCTAATTTATTCATTTCAATATATTATGTTTATCTGTTTCTGGATTCAA
>JBHHYW010000571.1:0-2062 GCA_046757745.1 Candidatus Scalindua sp. | reverse complement strand
GTCAGAAGGCTGATGCCTGATATCAGACTTCGCCTGCCTGCCGGCAAGGCAGGGAGATCAGAGGGTGGAATGATATGAAAATTGAATCTGCTAAGGATTTGCGAGTATATCAGAAGGCCTATGCACTCGCGGTGGAACTATTTGAACTATCGAAAGAATTCCCCAAGGAAGAGCGTTATGCTCTTACAGATCAAATACGTCGCTCATCAAGATCGGTCTGCGCCAACCTGAGAGAAGCTTGGGCCAAAAGGCGTTACCCTGCACATTTTGTAAGCAAACTCACGGATTGTGATGGAGAAAACAGTGAGACAGATACGTGGCTAGACTTTTCTATGGGGTGCGGATATTTGACAGCAGAACGACATAAGAAATTGACAGACGAATGCTCTTTTATTGGCAGCATGCTTGGGAAAATGATTAACAATCCTGAACCTTTTATAATTCAGGCGGTGAAATGAAGACAGACCTCTGGTCTCAGACTTCGAATTGTTGTGCAACCGAAACATAGGTAACATTTTAGACCTTTATCTCTTAGCACAATAATAAGTCTAATCAAGGCAATAGCCCCAAATGCTCAAACTTATTTTTTTACCAAGATGTCCAAAAAGGCGTAAAATATCAATACATTTCAAGTAAGGACTTTGAGATTAAAGAAGCGATAAGCCTGTTAAGCTGTCTAACCTGTTGGCTACAACCTGAGTACTAATTGCATTGACAATACATAACAATTAATGTAACTTCGATACAGGAGGTGGAAAGTATGACAAGGTTGAACATAACTCTGCCTGAAGAATTAACTCAGGATTTAGAAAATATACCAAATAAAAGCCGTTTCATAGCAGTGGCTTTAAAAGAAAAATTAGAAAGAGAGAGAACGAGAAGGTTGGATGAACTGCTTGTAGAGGGGTATAAAGCAACAAAAGTGGAGGATAGAAAGCTCAATAAAGAGTGGGAGAAAATTACCTTAGAGGGCTGGCCTTAATATGGATTTTCCCAAAAGAGGTGATATCTGGTTGGTCTCGTTGGAACCGGTAGTTGGACATGAAATAGGAAAGACAAGACCATCCTTGGTAATATCCAACAATAGAAATAACCAATTTGCTGATACAGTAACAGTTCTTCCAATTACTTCAAAAACAGAAAAGATATATCCTTTTGAAACCTATATTTCTAAAGAAGAGGCAATAGGAAACGTGAAAATAGCTGGTGTAAAAACTCATTTAGTGGTTCCTTATGTTAAAAGAAGTGACGACGTAAAAGTAGTTACTGTATATCCATGCAGGAATATAAACAAAGAAATAGGCAATAAGGAGGCTAAAAGATAAGAGTAAAGTGAAAATATGGTGTGACGAAGAGGCGGACATCCTATATATGTCCTTCAAGGAAGGACCATCAGTTGATTCTGATGAAACAGAAGAAGGGGTGAGAGTAGAATATAATCCTAACGGAGAGGTCATAGGGGTTGAGATATCTGAGGTTTCCAGATTTTTAGCTCAACCGTTGCTGAAAAAAATAGAGGAAAGTATTCCCAAATAGAGCTCATATCACACCACTATGTGACGTCCGAAAAAGAATAATTTAAATAGGGATACATCCAATACTGTTCGGTACGTTGTTTGATCATAGTATTTTCACTCCCGCTATACTGACATAGAGACCTTTCCTTAACACATGGAATTATTTTAGCCTGCCCTGGTGCGATTCGCCCTGCGGTCTGGGCCAGGGATTTGGGATTGCGCTCCGGTGAAAAATGCTCCGCACTGCACTGATCAGGGATTTCGGAATGGTAAGGATTGGAAGATTGAGCTTTATAGTAAAGCTAGAGAGGTTATGATAGCATATGTTACCGAAGGGGAATGTGTAACTCTCTTGACGATACATCCTTTACAAGAAGGACAAGAAGAAAAAAGTATCGAGTTTTCATTGAAGAAGGAGGGATTGCTTACACAGAGCCACTAAGAAAAGAATTACTGCCTACCATATGGCTGAAACTATTCCAGTTTTTTCCATTAATTCGACTACCTTTCCAGAGTTCTTTTAATGAGCCACTATTTCCTGTTTT
>JBHHYW010000570.1:0-2062 GCA_046757745.1 Candidatus Scalindua sp. | reverse complement strand
TGGTAATCCTGTTGCAAGGAAGACGGTTGCAAAAATGTTTACGATTAAACAGGCATCAAAAATACATCCGGTTGAGATAGATACCCTACTTAAAGCCTTGAATGAGAAAATTAAAAAATCATGAAGATATTAAAGAAAACCATATTTCTTGTAATGTTCAGTTTGTTGCTATCTAATCTTTGTATTGCTCAAGAGGCGGAAGAACATTTCAAGAGAGGAGTCGGTTATTTTGAAACAAGACTCATAGACAAGGCGATTGCTGAATTCAAAAAGGCTCTGCCTCTATTTAAAGAAGATCAAAAACAGATGAAGGCTGACACATATGTGACACTCGCAAATGCGTACAACAGGAAAGGTATACACAAAGCGGCAATTACTGCGTGTAAAAAAGCAATAGAGATTAATCCAGACCTCGCCAATGCACATTATAATCTGGGATTTGCCTATAGAGAAGAGGGAAACAACAAACTGGCAAAGCAAGAATTTGCACTTTATGATGAACTATTAAAGCAAGAGGGTGAATATATCGAAATCCCTGAGAAACCAACCTCAGAGGAAATTGAAAAATATATTACCCTTGGTGACAATTATTTTAAAGAAGGCAAGCTTGATGAAGCTATTGTCGAATACAAGAAAGCCCTGGAAATAAAACCTCGTGACGATATTCTTAATAAACTTGGGCAGATACATCAACAAAAGAGATTAGCAGGCAAATCTGAAGGCCAGCCTGCAAAAATAGATACATTTACAAGTGAAAAGACATTGGACGAAATGCCAGGGCTAGCAGCGCCGGATGAGACAGAACAGGATCTCTCAATAGAAGAGATCTATGACAGAGGAATTTCATATTACGATAAAGGAATGATTGACAAGGCAATTGAAGAATTCAAAGAAGTACTTGAGCTTGACCCGGATGATGTAGAAACTCGTTTTCATCTTGGTAATGCATACGCAGATAAGGAGATGTTTGATGAGGCCATATCGATATACAAAAAGACAATAGAGAAAAATCCTGAATTTATAGATGCCTATTTAAGCCTGGGTATGCTGTATCTGGATATGGACTTGATTGATGAGGCAATTTCCCTATGCAAACAAGCCATAAGCGCAAACCCGGATGATTCATTTTTGTGCTTCCACCTTGGGGAAGCTTATATCCGGAATAAGCAATACGAAGAAGCCATAACAGCGTTTAACAAAGCCATTTCCATAAATCCCATGGATCCGGAAACACAGTACCGGTTAGCAGAGTCTTATTATGAAACCAAACAATATGACGTGGCGTTAAAGCACGCAATGCAAGCTGAGAAACTGGGATACATAGTTGATCCGTCATTTATGATTGATTTGAAGAAAAATACCGTTACTGAATAATAAAATGTCTAAGCAATTCCATAATGTCACTTTCTTCCGGCATACGTCCTGTCATTCACAAGACGGTCAGCTTTATTTTTCAGTATACTGTAAGTGTAAGTCACAATATAAAATTTCCCGCTAAACTCATGCCTAAAACATCCTTCTACACAAAACATTTCCACTAAAAAAAACTTTAGGTAACTACTTGTATAATAAAAGCTTATATACAATCAGTTAACAGTAATATCTCTAAACAAAAAGACATTTATATTTATTTTCGCATTATATTGAATATTATTCCCATATTTTGCAGGAAAATAATTCCGTGTGCAAGGATTAACAATTTAGACTTCTGGCTAAAGTTTTAATAATATTAACCGATCATAGTGATAAGTTTTATCATAGTCTTTTTTAACCTTCATAAATCTAAAATGGAATATGAAATATCACCAGATTATTTACCGATCAGCCCAAGCGGTTTAAGAACGAATACAACGGTTGGTTGTGACATTTATTTACTTGCAAAGACGACGGCTGAGATTCGGTTTGTATTATATTGCAGGGGAGATGCAGTCTTTGACGAAGACAAAAAGAACATGCTTGTGGCACAGAAGATCAAAAGCCTTTTTATAAAAAAAGATGAACAGCAGACATACTTTGAGTACCTGGAGAATAATTTCCAGCATATCATATCCGATACAACCAT
>JBHHYW010000569.1:0-2064 GCA_046757745.1 Candidatus Scalindua sp. | reverse complement strand
TTTCCCATTGGTTTATAAAGGTAAAGCCATAGGCGCAATCAATTTTGGCAGTAAGGTAATTAACAATTATCCAAGGGATCAATTTGATTTACTGAACCAGATTGTACCGCAGTTGGCTACGGCTATTGTTAACACCAGACTTTATCTGGAGACAAAGAAGTCTGAAGAAGACATCAGGAAATACTCACATGACCTGGAAAAAACTAACAGAGAACTGATAGGTATGCACAAAGACGTTGAAAGGCACAGAAAAAGGCTTCAGCGACTTTCTGAAAGGATGGTCTTAATTCAAGAGGAGGAACGTAAGAATCTATCGCGTGAGCTGCATGATCATACAGGCCAGGCGCTGGTGGCTCTTAAGACAAATCTCGAAATAATAGATAAACTGCTTCCTGAATATGCCCATGATGCACGCCATAGGCTTTTAAAGTCGAAGCATCTTCTCGTCAAAACCATGGAAGAGATGCGAAGCCTCTCTTTCTGCCTCAGCCCTCCAATGCTTGATGACCTCGGTCTTGTGCCTACTATAAAGTCATATTCAAGAGATTTCACTACCAGGACAAAAATTGCCGTAGATGTAAAGTCAAACCTTAAGGGTGAAAAACTTCAAACAAATTTAGCGTTACCCCTTTATCGAATGGTACAGGAAGCCCTTACTAATGTGGCTAAACATTCAGGGGCAAAGACCGTTCAGATTAATGTTTACCATGAAAATTCAAAATTGGTCTTGAGTATAAAGGATGATGGGAAAGGATTTGATATTGAGAAGATATCACAAGACAGAATTCTGGAACACAGTCTTGGATTATTAGGAATGAAGGAAAGATTCGCTTCGATTGGAGGAGAATTTCAGATTTTATCGAAAGAAGGAGAGGGCGCCGAATTGATAGCAAGATGCCAGGTGAAAACATAATACGTTTCTAAATATTTAAGCATATTCGCATGGAATGTGAGATAAACGCCAAAGAACAGATAGAATTTGACGACCATCTGTCACACAGGCAGACAGAGAACACTTAACTCGATGCATAGGAATTTCAAAGCTTATGTGAAAGTGCCTAAAGTTTGGGGAAAATAACGGTTTAAACAGTTTAAACGGCTTAAACGGTTCAAACCGAGCCTGTTTCCTGACTTTAGTTCACTTTACACTTTAGGCACTTTTTACAAAGTTGCCGAAGGCTTAATTTGAATGGGGGGGGGAATGCCGAAGATTTCAGTTTTATTAGCTGAAGACCACCATATTGTCAGAGAAGGTGTCTCAAGTTTGCTATCAATGGAAAAGGATATAGATATAATTGGAGAAGCCAAAGATGGTGATGAGGCCGTAAAGATGGCAAAGGATTTGTGCCCTGACGTTGTTATTATAGATATAACTATGCCTGTTTTAAATGGTATAACTGCTGTGAAACAAATAAAGAGATATCTACCTGATACAAAGGTATTGATACTGACTATACACACCAACGAGCAATACATAAATGAAGCATTTGACGCCGGAGTTTCAGGTTACATACTAAAGGAGACTACATGTGAATACCTCGTGGATGCTATCAGAAAGGTACATAAAGGTGGCGATGTAGTTTTGTCACCTTCTATAGCTAGATTCGTCGTAAACACATATGTTAGCCAGGCTCATTCTGAAAAGGAGGTTGATAGCCTGAAGCTTTTGACTGAGAGAGAGAAACAGATCCTTCGCTTGATTGCCAATGGCAAGACAAATAAAGAGATAGCCGGATGCCTGTCTATAAGTAAGTGTACCGTAAATTCACACAGGGCAAACATTATGCAAAAAATCGGAATACATGATACTGTGGGCCTTGTCAAATATAGTATAGAGAAAGGTCTCATAGAAATTAATAAACAAAAAGAAGATTTTTGAAATCCTGTACATGTACCATGAAATAGTGCGTAGCCGGTAAATCCTTCATATCCCGTCTAAATAGTCCAACATAAACCAGCTTAATCATACCTCAAAATACCTATCAATCAAAAAAGTATTAAAAACACTTAACTTTTTAGTATCTCAACATTTCCACAATTCCTACATAGTAATTTTGCAGATAT
>JBHHYW010000568.1:0-2076 GCA_046757745.1 Candidatus Scalindua sp. | reverse complement strand
GTCAGGACAAACAACCTGTTTATGCCAAGTACCTTCCCTTCTTCAAGGCACTTTTCTATAAGTTGCTTACCTATCCCTTTCTTTTGATAGTCTTCTTCGACTGCTATTGATTTAATCTCTGCCAGATCTTTCCAGAAAACATGTAATGCCGCACACCCAACTATACTGCCGTTCTCGACGTATACATAGTAATCACGAATATTCTCATACAACTCACTCAATGACCTGGCCAACATCTGGTCTTTCTGAGCAAAGTGATTTACTAATTTATTCATCTGCTCTACGTCGTTTATGTGTGCGTCTCTTAGCATTAGAAAATTACCTCTTTTGTAAAACTAATTTTTTCATGCTTGATATAATGCATGCAATTTGATACCTGTATATTTAGAATCGCATCTTAATATTTTGATTAATATTTAGCAAATTATTTATATTGAAGGATCAAGGAATTCAGGAATTTAACCCTGATACGAATTACATAAATGATTAAACCCATTACAACATTTAAGGATCACGTATTACACCCGGCCATCCACACAATAAAAATGGCCTTAATGCTAACGCTGGCTGCACTCTGCATTCTACCTGCATATACCCGAGGAGAGTTGTTAACTGATGTGGAAACAGAAGCTCTTATGCTTAATAAACAGGAGCGATATTCTGAAGCGGTGAGTACAGCTAAGGAGTCAGTGAAGATTGCCGAGGATACATTTGGCGCTGATCATCCCAGGTTGGCCAGATCCATGAGCATTCTGGGATTGATCTACTTTTCTCAAGGAAAATATTCAGAAGCAGAGTCTGTTTACCTGCAAGCGCTAAACATAGATGAAAATGCGCTTGTTAAGGATCATCCTGATCTTGCAACTGATCTTGATAATCTGGCGTTACTCTACCAGACACAGGGTAGATACACGGAAAGTATACCTCTGTACAAACGAGTATTGGATATCAGGGAAAAGGCATTTGGCCCTAACAAGCCTATTGTTGTAAAATCCAGGAACAGACTGGGGTCGCTTTATTACTCACAGGGGATGTATGAGGAGGCAATACCTCTCTTCAAACAAACACTGGCTATAAAAGAAAATACATCCGAATCAGACCTTGACAGCATAGTAGCAACTCTGAATATTCTTGCCTTGGCATATCTCGCTCAAGGCAATTATACAAACGCCGAACATCTTCTCAAAAAGGCGCTGACAATAAGCGAAAAAAAACATGGACAACTCAATCCTGAATATGCTACTTCCCTCAATAACCTAGCAGGGCTGTATAAAGTAGAGGGTAAATATACCAAGTCGTTGCAGCTTTACAAACGTGCACTGAATATCAGGGAGAGAACCCTGGGGCCTAATCATCCGGACGTAGCTACATCCCTGAGTAATATGGGAACCCTTTACTTCTCACAGGCCAGATATGCCGAGGCAGAAAGACTCTATAAGAGGGCGTTGTCAATAAATGAAAGAGCCCTTAAACCCGGTCATCCTGATATGGCCACATTGCTGAACAACCTTGTGGTACTTTATAATACTCAGGGCAAAAGCGCTAAGGCAAAGCACTATCATGAACGCCTTATGTCTACATGGGACAGCGCACTTAAACCGGAATCAAATACCTTACCTACCATCCAGGACACGACACAGATAGAAAAACCCTATAGCGGACGCGTCTACTCATCAAAGTATTCCCGTACATTTCATCGCCGAAATTGTGTAGAGCTAACCGGTAAAGAGAAAGACATAATAGACTTTCAATCCAGGGAACATGCTATGCGAGATGGGGCAATACCATGTAAAACGTGTAATCCATGATTATAGAGACAAGAAACAATATAGGTCAGGGCTACCAGCCTGACATCAAAATAACAGCGCACAGATGAAAGCAGAGAAAAACTGAAGTGATAAAAAAATGTGTATGGGTTCCCGTCCAAACCGGCACGGACGGGCAAGATTTTGAACTTATACAACAAAATATGTATCGGTTTATAGATTATGTCTGAAAAACAAACACATGCTGTCACCGGAGCTTACGGATATTCCGGCAAATATATTACACAAAAATTACTCAACAAACATTATC
>JBHHYW010000567.1:0-2080 GCA_046757745.1 Candidatus Scalindua sp. | reverse complement strand
ACGAAGTTGACAGTATCTTGATCGATGAAGCCCGAACACCCCTCATAATCTCAGGGCCATCTGATGAATCAACGGAAAGATACTTTGTTGCAGACAAGATTGCCAGGAAGTTAAAACCGGGTAAACATTATGAAGTAAAAGAAAAGGAAAAGAGTGCAAATTTAACTGATGAAGGAATTGGTATTGTAGAAAAAGAACTTGGTGTCGACAGTATATATTCTGACATTCACATGGACTGGCCTCACTATATTGAACAGAGCCTGCGTGCCCACTCGCTGTTTCTGAAAGACACAGATTACGTTGTCCAGGGCAAAGATGTTGTCATTGTCGACGAATTTACGGGGAGATTGATGGAAGGCAGGATGTGGAGCGACGGACTTCACCAGGCAATCCAGGCAAAGGAACGTTTAAAGATAAAAGAAGAAAGTCAGACACTTGCCACAATTACGCTTCAGAATTTCTTCCGTCTTTACGTTAAACTTGCAGGGATGACGGGTACAGCCTTGACCGAAGCGGGTGAATTCGCCAAGATATATGGACTTAACGTAGACGTTATACCAACAAACAAACCTTTGATTCGTCAAAACCATCCTGACAGAATCTACGGTACGGCAAAAGAAAAAGATACTGCCATAATCGAAGAAATAGCTGAAGTGCATGAAAAGGGCCAACCTATCCTGGTTGGAACCATATCAATAGAAAAATCTGAAATGTTCAGCAAGGCGCTCAGCAGGCGTGGAATAGACCACGAGGTCCTCAATGCAAAAAATCATGAACGGGAAGCAGCGATAATTGCAAAGGCAGGACAAAAGGGAAATGTAACTATCGCTACAAATATGGCAGGAAGGGGGACAGACATTGTCCTGGGCGAGGGAGTGGTAGAATTGGGAGGCCTCCACGTAATTGGAACAGAAAGACATGAGGCACGGCGTATTGATAATCAGTTGCGAGGCCGTACAGGACGCCAGGGTGACCCCGGTTCATCACGGTTCTACGTCTCACTCGAAGATGACCTGATGCGCATCTTCGCACCGGAGAGAGTAGGCAGTATATTAAGGAAATTTGGAATGACGGATGGCATGGCAATAGAACACTCTATGGTATCCAAATCAATCGAAAGGGCACAAAGAAAGGTTGAACAGCATAATTTCGAAATACGTAAGAATCTTCTTGAGTATGACGAGGTGATGGACGAACAGAGAAAAACCATATACACATGGCGGCAAAGGGTTCTTGCACAGGAAGCCCTCCGGGATGACCTGCTTAGAATGATTGAAGAAAGCATCATGGAAACAGTAGATTATTATATCAATCCTAAATTACACAGCGACGAGTGGGATTTGGATAGTCTGCTTAACTGGTATAAACAGAAATTCGGTATAAAAGTTGACTTAAAAGTACACAATGTAGAAACAAAGGAAAATATTGAAGACCTGTTAATTGATACTGCCTGTAAAGCTTATGAAGAAAAAGAAAAGGAAATCGGCAAAGAAGATCTCGGCAAAATTGAGCAAATTCTCTTACTTGAAAAAGTTGACACTAAATGGAAAGACCATCTATATGCAATGGATCACTTGAAATCAGGTATAGGACTGAGAGGTTACGCACAAGTAGATCCAAAGATAGAATACAAACGTGAGGCGCTTATAATGTTCGAAACCATGATGTCGTCTATCAGGGAAGAAGTAACGGATCTTATATTTAAATTACGTGTCAGGTCGGAAACAATAGATAGTAAAAACGTATGGAATGCTGACAACTTTGTCTATCAGGACTCTTTAAATACCACACCTGAATATCCAGCCCCAATAAGAGAACGAGTTGAGACAGCAACAACCAATAGTGGTCAGGGCGAGCAGAGATCTGAACCAATACGTGCCGCTGTTAAAGTCGGCAGGAATCAACCTTGCCCCTGCGGAAGCGGAAAGAAATACAAACAATGCTGTGGTAAAAACTGATGAGCCGGTAACTACTTCAGCTTTAATATCATAATCGTTACATTATAATTCAAAATATCAATGAACATACAAGATGCCATTAATCTTTGATTCAATTTATTTAACCGCATCTTTATTAGGCT
>JBHHYW010000566.1:0-2084 GCA_046757745.1 Candidatus Scalindua sp. | reverse complement strand
AACCCGTCCCCGCTATAACAGGTATTCGGCCATTTGCTTTCTCAATTACTTTACAAACAACTTCTCCATGCTCCTTGTGGCTCAAGGCAGGAGATTCTCCTGTAGTCCCGCATGGTATTATGCCGTTTGTACCATTTTCTATATGATATTCTACCAATTCCTCAAGCTTATCATAATCTACCAACCCATCCTTAAATGGCGTGACTAACGCAACTATCGATCCAGTAAACATAAACCTAATGCCTTCCTCTTCTATTCAGTTTCCGCTGTGGAAGATACTCAGAAGTTTTGTTTTATAAGGTAATGCTTGTATATAATATCCTTCATTTCTTTAACTGCCCTTTTCATCCCGACAAAAATTGCTCTTGAAACGATGCTGTGTCCAATGTGAAGCTCCTCTACATCCATACCTTCAACAATAGGGCCAGTGTTCTTATATGTCAAACCATGGCCGGCATTCACCATTAAGCCGGTATCCTGCGCAATCTTTACGCCTTCTTTTAATACTTCCAGCATTGCAGTACTTTGCTTCTCACTTTTTGCATTGGCATAATTCCCTGTGTGAAGTTCAACCGCTTGTGCTCCAACTTCGCCGGATGTAATTATCTGATCTCTATCAGGATCTATAAAAAGGCTTACATATATGTCATTGTCTTTGAATTTTTTAATAATATCAGTGAGTACTTCTTTTTGTGAGGTAACAGACAATCCTCCTTCTGTCGTAACCTCCTGTCTTTTTTCAGGCACAAGAGTTACTTGCTCAGGTTTTATCCCGATGGCAATGTCAATAATTTCTTGAGAAGTTGCCATTTCCAGATTCAGCTTGATAAAAACTGTCTTACGTAATATATCAAGATCCCTATCCTGGATGTGTCTTCTATCCTCCCTGAGATGTATCGTTATGATGTCGGCTCCCCCTAGCTCCGCAAGCCCGGCAGCTGTTACAGGGTCAGGTTCATACGTCATCCTTGCCTGCCTTAATGTAGCAACATGATCAACATTAACCCCTAATTTAATCATAATTTCTTATTAGAAAGGTGTTTTCCCAAAATGTCATTTTGTTTCTACAATCGGTTCTACTATATCAATATGAACCTCCGGTGAAGCTCCATCTATTTTCAGCCCTTCAGGAATCTTACAAATAACCGATTGATTGTATGGACCGGGAGGCATCAGCGAACTAACATCAATATATGCCATAATATCTTCTGGACTCAACGTGTCCAGCATTAACCTTGGACCTTTCAGGCTCAAATTAATATATTCCTCCTTAAGCTTCACCTTGAAATCATATTCAACTGGATGAAGTATATTTATCTTAACTTTTTTAAATACCTTAAAATCCACTTGTTCTGATATTTGAAACCACACATTTATTTTTTCATCACACTGAACTGGTATAGAAACATATTTGCCATCCCTTGTGACAGATATAAAGTCCTCCAAGTCTACGGTCCAGGGAAAAGTCCTGTTTTGTTCACTGGTTATTCCGCTCATATCTATTGGACTTGTATTAATTACATCAGCTTCCTTGAGTATGTTTACAGGTCCTGTTACAAGAACCCTGTTGGGATAGAAAAATTCACTGGTTATCTCATATCCAGGAGCAGGAACACCCTTTCTTTGTATCTTTACTATTATGTATTTACTCTCCAATCTACCAAGCGTTATATCAATTTCGTTGGGAACTATTGAATTTAACCTTACCTCTCGTGGAAAATTAATATTTCTCTTTGTTAATCGAATAGTCATTTTATAATTATCTTCAACTATATCACTTATATCAGCTATGTCATATCTTGCCGTAATCTTATTGTCCTTAATCATATCAGAAATTCTATCAATAGTAGTTTGAGTGCCACTCAAACCAACAGTTACCATATTACTGCTTGTATCCAGAATAGTCAGACCTGGTGGCGCATTAATTGTCAACTTGATATCTTCTTGAATGTCACCAGTATGTTTACTAATGGCATAAAACCAGAGTGCAATCGCCATAACAATGGCCATACTCTTAGCCCTTAAATTACCAAATAATAGTTTTTTCAGCAAGTTTAACTACTCCGAATACCTTTAACTGCCGT
>JBHHYW010000565.1:0-2085 GCA_046757745.1 Candidatus Scalindua sp. | reverse complement strand
CAGCTAAAAGAAGGTAAGCATTTATTTAACAATATTTCATTTATTAGGAGGTACTGTGAAGTATATCTATACGGCACCTGATTGCCCAAAGTGTGAAACACTAAAGGAAAGTTATAAAACGCAGAACATTGAATATGTTGAGAGAGATGCGGAAAGGCTTAAGAACCCGGCGCACGATAGAGATAGTATTGATGTTGAGGCGTTTGTACAACTTTCGATGCAAAACATGATTTTACCTGTAGAAATAAACAAATAGAACCAAAGACCTGCCTCTGTTACTAAATTTCTTCCGGGTTTGTTTGGGGAACTAGTGAGCCTTGGACGGCTATGATATTAACATGCAATCTCCATAGCTGTAAAATCTATAGCCGAGGCTTATAGCTTCTTCGTAAGAAGAAGCTATGTTTTTCCTTCCTGCAAAAGCAGACACAAGAAGAATTAACGTTGACCTCTGCAAGTGGAAGTTTGTTATTAATGAATCAGTAAGCTTAAACTTATATGGTGGATATATAAACAAATCGGTCCATCCTGAGCTTTTTTTTGTTGTGTGATTTCTCGCTAATGTTTCCAGGACTCTACATGTTGTTGTACCGGTAGCAATAATTCTTTTGCCGAGTAACTTTGCTTTATTTATAGTGTCAATAGTTGCTTCAGGGACATTGTAGAACTCTTTGTGTATAATGTGTTGTCTGAAATCTTCTTCTTTTATGGTTTTAAATGTTCCTAAACCAACATGTAGGGTTGTGTAAGCTATCTTTATTCCTTTGTTAGTTAATTCCTGCAGAATGTTTTTTGTAAAGTGAAGGCCAGCGGTGGGAGCAGCAATTGCTCCCATTTTTTTTGCGTAAATGGTTTGGTAACGTTCTTCATCATGTATTCCTGATGACTTGTCATCAGGGTTCCTCTTTATGTACGGAGGTAATGGCATACAGCCAGAGTTTTCCAGCATTTCTATAAATTTTTCTTTGTTCTCAAATTTAATTATCCAACTTCCTGTGTCATTTCGGCATACAAGACGTCCTGTTACAGTATTATTGCCAAAACTCAGGGATTCGTTTTCCTTTAGTACATGATTTGATTGTAAAAGTATTTCCCATGTATTCTCAAGTATTTCTTTGATAATGAGACCTTCTACCCTGCCGCCAGTAGTCCTGGAACCTATTATTCTGGCAGGGACTACTTTCGTATTATTCAGGACTAAGACATCTCCGTAATTTAAATATTCAATAATATCGTAAAATTTTCTGTGTTCGATCTTGGCGCTTTTTCTATGAAGTACAAGCAAGCGTGATTCATCTCTTTTTGCAGTTGGATGCTGGGCAATAAGATGTTTTGGAATAGTATAGTCATAATGACTGATTTTGTAGGCTTCCGTATTCATAAAACTTTTGTGCGTAAAATCGGATTTTATAATAAGAAATTTTGAATGTTTTATTTATGTGTTGTTATACAAGATGTTGAGTTTTTTTTCAAACAAACATTAAATATGGCAGAATGTGGGTGATTTCAATCCTAAACACAAAAAAATATTATAAAAAAGTCTTGACAAAGGTGAGAAATGGTGTATTTTCCTATCTAAATGGTGAACTATGGGTAGAAATGGGGAATAGCCATGTTTACGGGAAAACATCTACATTCTATTGATGATAATAATCGACTAGCCATACCTTCTTCGATACGAAAATGTGTTGATGAAGAAAAAGAAGGTAAAGGCTTCTTTATAACTCCGGGTTTAGATAAATGCCTTGCCATATACCCTCCACTTCATTTCAAAGAAATAACAAAAAAACTATCAGAACTTATGTTTACTAATCAAAAGGCGCGGACTTTCCAGCGCCTTTTTTTTTCGAGGTCAAGTAGCTTTGTTACCTGTGACAAACAGGGAAGAATTATTATACCTCAACTGCACAAGGATTATGCCGGCCTTAAGAAGGAAGTCGTTATTATTGGTGTAATGGACAGGATCGAGATATGGGACTTACAACACTGGAATGAATTCGAAGAAGATAACGAGCAGAATTTTGAAAGAGATGCAGAAGATCTGTTCCGACTGGGTTCTGCCCCGAATCAATGACGAAATAAACC
>JBHHYW010000564.1:0-2096 GCA_046757745.1 Candidatus Scalindua sp. | reverse complement strand
CCGCCCTCGCCGAGTTTATGGGTGATTTTGTAGTGTGAAATTGTTTTACCTGTCATTTTCGCCTTTCAGAAAGTTGTGTTCGTCAATTCAATTTGTAATCTAATAAATCCCGTAGTGATGAAATGCCAATACACTAAAGTGTGTTTCTTTTTCCTGGTTTTGAATTTGTCCGGAGTTTCCGAAATGTTTTGCAAATCCGTGATCGGCTTCGGATCGTCATTCAATATTGAAGAAATGTTTATAATGAAGGATTGATTGCTCTATCATAAATAACCTAGTGTCGTGATTCTTAATTTCCTTTCCCGAACCCTGACAGGGTTTTGACTATTATTTATACCTAAAACCTGCGTATCCCGAACCCTGTCAGGGTTAAGTGAACTGGGAATCATCACAATAGTTAAAGTTTGTCTGAAAAAAATCTCTCTTTAAAAGCTTCATGTTTTTTCTTTGCGCTTTTAAGCACTTCTTGAAATTCCGGATTATCTCGTACAGGATCTAAAAATGTATCACTTAACATAAACGCATAGCAGAAAAAACCACCCTCAACCGCTTTTTTTAACAAGCGGACACATCCCTCCTCATCTCCAAGTAAACCATAAAGATTAGCGTGGTTATACCACTGCTCACCGTCGGTGTAATCTATCTGTTCAGAGCTACGCGCTAAAGAGAGCCCTTTTTCAATATCCCCTTCAATGTATGCTTTCATTATATCTACCCATTGCGAGAAATCACCGTCTGGCTCAAGTTCGAAAACTAGATTAAAATACTCTAATGCTTTATCCGGTTGGTTCATTCGCATATAAACCTGGCCCTTAAAGCTAAAACAATAAGCGCTGCCATTGTCAAGTCCAAACCCTTGCAGCGCTTTCTTATAGTCACCCAGATACATATAAGTTACGCCAATAGATCTAAATCTTCTATTTTGGGGATCAATCGCCAGGGCTTTTTCCATTTCTTCCTTTGCTTTTTCAAGCAAACCGGCATAGCGGTAGGCATAGCCAAGATAAAAATGATTATCTGCGTTGGTTGGATTTATTTCCAATGAGCGGCGCAATAATGCCACAGACTTTTCTATTTGTCCGGTTTCAGTGTAATGTGCCGAAAGACCTCCGAGTGCGCTGACCAGCTTGCCGTTTAGGGACAAAGCTTTTAAAAAGGCCATTTCAGAGTGTTTTGAGTGTTTTGATTTACCAGAAGAAGTATACGTAGCTATCTGATTGAGGCGGAAACCAAGTTCTGAAAATACGGGCGCGTAGGATGAGTCTAATTCAATGGATTTTTTAAGTATCTTGACGGCCAGTTGATTTTCAATATTTGAGTGTGGAAAGGCAACGCCGCGCAAATAGTATTCATATGCCAGGGGATTTTGGGGTACATCTCCACGTATTCCTTTTCGTTCATCCGGTGTAAATTGAAGTTTTAATCCATTAACAATTTTTTCAGCAACGATATCTTGTAAGGTGAAAGTATTTTCATACTTTACTTCAATAAGCTCGCGCCAGAGCAATTCATTTGAGTTAACAGTTACAAGTTCTACATTTAGCCGAACAAGATCTTCTTGTTTTAAATAATTGCCGGTCAAAATATAATCTACTCGCAGCTCACTTCCTGCCGATGCTATTTCAATGATTTCTTTTTCATATTTTCGGATAGCGCTTGAAGGCCGTACCAAAATATTTTTAAGATAAGACAAAGAGCCGATGATCTGGTCTGCCAGTGCAAATCCCAGGAAATCTGTTTGTGGATCCTTACGAATATTGGTGAATGGCAGCACAGCAATTCTCTGTATTTTAGCCGTGGAATTTACGGCTGTTGTGCCGGAGTTGTTCTTTTGAGGATAAATGAAAAAGAAAGCAAGAACGGAAAGAACAGCCAGAGTGCCAAATATCGCAAAAGCGTATTTAGTTTTTGTACTTGTTGATGTACGCGGTTCTATTTTTTGCTCCGATATGCCTTTCAAGTCTTCAAAAATGTCCTGCGCGTTCTGATCCCTTTCTTGCAACTTTTTAGCCAGCATTCTGCGCACAATTTGCTGTAAAGTTTCCGGCACGTCAGCACGCAATGCGGACACTGCTTCCGGCTCCTCATTCAAAATC
>JBHHYW010000563.1:0-2097 GCA_046757745.1 Candidatus Scalindua sp. | reverse complement strand
CATTCTATCCCTCCTGTGATTATTCTATCTGTTGTCAATTGTTAGCTATAAATTTAGCGCCCTACGTTGGGCTTTGATGTATGAGCATTGCCAATCCTTAGCAACATCGAGGCTAAAGCCATGAGGTACATACCAACCAGTTAAGCCGATGTGCCACAATAACTGAATGTAACTCATACCTTCAGGTCTGTATTGCCCACAATAAAAGGTCAAAGTAGGAGCAAACGGCAGTTCGCACCTACCATAAAAATTAAAATGGCAATCCCTCTACTTCCACGACCTCTGTGTTTTAAATGGCCGATAGGTAATACCTGACCATTGAATATTCAGGTGCTTTGAAAATTCAAGGAGATTTAATCTTATTCCATGGACAAGAACTGACATTGCCCCAAGCATTATATTTATAGAATGGCCGAAGATAAGTATACCTATGGCTATTACAATTGATGTGATCCCACTGAAACCTATATCACCTGCCATATTGTTAAAGGCTAAGGCAACCTCCCTTGTCGCAAGACCAATGGCAAACAGCCTGATATACGAGATAAGATCCGAAAGACATCCAATACCGGTCACTACATTGATCAAAAAATTTGTTATCCCCCTGAAGAGACCTTTAGCAAAACCATCTTCCCTCTGTTCTCCGAACAGTATTAACATAGCCGCCCAAAAACCGATTAAGAAGAATACGATAATACTCAATTCTTCGCTTAGCAAGAGAAACCTTACAATAAAATATGTGCCCCATACCAGAGCCGCCCATCCTGCCTCCGCAAGAACAGTTAAAGATGGGTACAATCTTGCAGCGGCCCAGCTTCTGGCCAGAGAAAGCTGAATCGCACCAATTAAGAAGCAGAGGCGTATTACGTTGGTTTCACTTTCTTGAGTATAACTGTATAAGGAAGGAATGACCAGTTCCTTCAATACAGGCAGCCGGCTTATACTCTCTACCCCAAACCACAAACCTGTGATAGCCCCCCAGATAATGGTTGTGATAGAAAGGAGATAAAAGAGTAAAACCTTTTCTTTCGCAATGTGTTTATAAAACCTGCCTGCAAGGTATGTAGCAATGAGAAAAACGACTCCATATCCTCCATCGCCTATAATCATTGCAAAAAATATACTGAAAAAGATTAAAAATATACCGTTTGTATCAAACTCTCTATAGCCTGGAGTTACTCCAATAAAATTCATAACCGGCTGGAAAATTTTTGTCCATTTTGAATGCTTAAGGAGTGTGGGAACAGGGTCATCATGCAAAGGGTTCTCTATAAGTACTGCCCAGCCTTTCTTTCCCGCCATTTCACTGAGACTTTCAGTCAAAGGCACCGGACAGAAACCCTTCAGGTACGAAATTTTGTCTTCACTCCCCATTCCTGCTTTTGCCTCTTCATAGCTAAGTATCTCTCTTGATTCCATTAAAGCTCTCGTGATCGTCAAGGATTTGTCGTAAAGATTTGACATTTCGTTCTGTTTATATTGAAGATGTGCACTCTTTTCTTTAATCATGCTCTCTGTTTCGTCCATGCCGGTAACGGGAATTTCTATCTCTTCAAGTGGAATGTTGTAATCCTTTTCCTTCGAGACAATTGCAATATAGAGAGTAGACTTATCTTCAGAGATGATATTGGCGCTAAACTTTTGAGTAATCTTGATTAACTCTCTTTTGTGGCACCTGAATAGTTTTATCAGGATACCCGCCTCTTTCAACCTGTTAACCTCCTCAGGATCAAATCTTCCCCATACCTTAAGCCTTTCATATTCAATCTCAAGCGTGTCTATCTCTTCTTCCAGATGTTTCACTTCTACCGCCAAACCAAGAAGTTGCTTTGCAAGTATGAATCCATCCCCTTCTCCATCAAGAGGAGATGGAGATTTTTTAACTAATTTTTCGGGGATAATTGAGATCGCCTTCACCATTATTTGTATCTTCTCTTTTAACTCTACGATAGTACTGTTTTCAGGTGGAGTAGCAGGCTGTAGATGTACAACACCCAATTTGCCAAGGGTATTTAAAACGTCATCCATCCAGGACGACTTGATGACTATTGTAACCTTCTTCATCCTTACAATCATTTATGTTACTCCCTGTATCTT
>JBHHYW010000562.1:0-2104 GCA_046757745.1 Candidatus Scalindua sp. | reverse complement strand
AGGGAGAAAAGAAGGAGGAAAAAGAGACAAAAGGCAAAGAGTGCTATCATGTGGAAAGAAGTTACGGTTCATTTCAGCGTTCTCTACACATCCCCTGTGAAATCGAAAGCGATAAGGTTGATGCTTCATTTAAGAAAGGGATATTGAAGGTCACGTTTCCAAAGAGTGTAAAGGCTCTGGAGAATTCACGCAAGATAGAAGTAAAAACGGAGTAATTATCTAATAAATTAGCGAAGGGAGAATTTGCAAATTCTTTCGAAACACAAAGATACAATAAGGCGGGAAAAATACTTGATATTACTTACGGCAACAGTTATCACTGATGAAAATAATAAACCACATAGTATAGCAATGACAGAGAGGGACATTTCTCATATCAAACTTACAGAAAGGAAACTTAGACGTTCCAGGGATGAATTGTCAAGAAAGAACAAAGAGCTTGTTTTACTTAATGAACAGAAAAATAAATTTTTAGGAATTGCTGCACACGATCTTAGAAGCCCTATCATTGTGGCAATGCAAGCTGCTTCATTGTTGCATGGTAAATTAAAAGGGAAAATATCTGAGCAGGAACAACACTTGGTGGGTATGATAAAAAAGTCAAACACTCATTTGCTAAACCTTGTGAATGATTTATTAGATGTATCAAAAATAGAAAGCGGGAGGCTTGATCTGAATATGACTTTGAATGACTACAAAATCTTTCTAAAGGAGAACATCAAGTTAATGCAAATATTAGCGGCAAAAAAGAATGTACAAATAAAGAAAAAATACAACGCTAAAATCCGATTATTAAGATTCGACCCTGAAAGAATAAAACAGGTAATTAATAATCTTTTAAATAATGCAATAGCTTTTTCACCTGAAAATACAATTATAAATATTGTTGTAAGCGAAAATAATAGACATATAACAACTAAGATTATAGATAACGGCCCTGGTATTCCAGAAGGAGAGATTTCTAAAATATTTGAAGAATTTTATAAGAATGGTTGTCATTCGAAAGGTTTTACAAAGTCTACAGGATTAGGGTTGGCAATTGTCAAAAAGATAATTGAAACGCATGGGGGAAAGGTTGGTGTACAAAGCAAAGAAGGCAAAGGAGCAACTTTTTATTTTACACTACCTGTCTAACTGAAGCTCCTGCCTCACTTTCAATCACAGTCAAGACTCCTGTGATACTACTTGGGCTTAAGCAGCATTCCACTCATCCTGCAACCAGTTACCCTCTCGGTTTAAAATTATTATTATATGCCATTCTCCGGCATTCACTAACGTAATAGCCCAGACAATAGTATTTCAGTCCAAGAGACCGTGTGTGTGTTAGATTTCCTTTAGAATACCTTCCAGATGAATATGCCAATCATAATAACGCCTATCGCCAGTTTTGTTATTGCGCCGCCAATAAAGCCAACTAATGTTCCCACGCCAGACTTAAATGCACCTCTTAAATCTTTTCCAAAAACTAATTCAAGTAATACTGCACCGAGGAATGGGCCGATTATTATGCCAGCTATTCCCCCGGTAATAAAACCTCCTATGCACCCGAATATTGAACCAATTATACCCCATTTCGTCGCACCAAATTTCTTCGCCCCGATAACGCCTCAAAATAATCAATAACAACAGAGAAAACAGTTAAGACGCCAAGGATCAATAGCAGGAGCCGGCTTATACTCTCAAATCCATCACAAGCAGCATATATAACTATACCAGCCAATATCAGGGGCGTACTCGGAATAATAGGAATCACAATCCCTGAAAGCCCACCGAGCATGATTAGCAATGCAATGATAAGAATTATTTCCATTATATTATATCGGCATTAAGTCTCTACCTGCCAGCCTTGCACCTAATTTCCATGAAACGGTGGTTTCTCTTCTCTCCCGCTTTGTCAATTCTGTATATAATTCAAGTGCGTTATTATTTGACTTAATACCCTTGCTTATTGCCTCCGCTGCGAACAGACCTGTCGACAATGCACACGAAATCCCCTCACCAAATGCGTTAAGAAATCCTGCCGCTTCACCTGCCAGAAGAATGTTGTTTTTGCCCAGGTAAAACTTTCCTTCCGGACACATGTTATTTCCAATACATCCCGATT
>JBHHYW010000561.1:0-2111 GCA_046757745.1 Candidatus Scalindua sp. | reverse complement strand
ATTGCTTCTTCTATCATGCCCTGTGTATAGTAGGCACGTCCAAGATAGTTGTATGCCTTGGCCATAGTCGGATCTATTTCTGTTGCCCTCTCCCATGCCTGAACTGCCATGCCGAAATTGCCATCTTTGATTGCTCCAATACCGTACTTATAATAAGCTTCAGCGTCTGCGCCCAGGTTTGGAAGTTTTGGAACCGGAGGTTTTTCAACTTTTGCTTCTGTTTTTGTATTTTCTGAAACAACTGCCACCTCCGGCGTTTCCTGCTTACTGCATCCATAAATTAAAAATGCTGCCAGAATGAGGCAAAATAATAGATTGTAACTTGTCGATTTGCAGATATTTTTCATGTGTTGTCCTTTTGTTAAAAAAATTATTTCCTGATCTACCATGCTATGTCATACGCTGCACCATAAAATTTGCAATGTCTTTAAAGACGGTTTTGCTGTCCGTCTGTATTTCATCAATTATTTTGTAAGTTTGTCTTATTAAATCATCTGCATACTTTTGTGCATGATCAATAGCGCTATATTTATTATAAATATCCAGAATACATTTAACATCATTTTCGGTTGTATTCTCTCTCTGCTTAGTCATTATTTCAATGAGAATTTCTTGTTCATCCGCATTTGCAACCTCTGATGTATATGCGTATAGGAAACTGGCTTTTCCCTCCTTAATATCAGAACCGATAACTCCTCCACGCCCCTTGCCTGCCGTTAAATCAATTAAATCATCTTTTATCTGAAAGGCGGGCCCCATAAGTTTGCCTAAATCCCAAATCTTATCTATTGTGCCATTTGAGTTTCCTGATGCTACGGCGCCACCAACCATTCCACATGCAAGATAATATCCCGTCTTCAGCCTCACAAGATCAATATATTTATTGACAGTAAAGTCCCTGACTCCTCTTGCATTGATGTCCAGAGCCTGTCCTTCAACAGTCTTTTCGTATGTTAATGTAAAAATCTCTAAAAACTTCAACTTCCTGTCCGGCGGCGCCGGACTTGTAAGAATGCTTGTGTATGCACGCGCCAGCAGATAGTCACCGGAATTAATTGCATTGGCAATCCCGTATTTTACCCATACGGTTGGTTGGTCGCGTCTCATTGTGTCTTCATCTTCTATATCATCATGCAACAGGAACATATTATGTAAGATCTCTATAGCTAGTGCAAAATGGAGCGCGTCATCCGGGTTGCCGCCAAGCTCCTTACATGTAATCAGACATATCGCAGGCCTTATACGTTTTCCACCCGTTCTAAGATGATGCCATATAGGTTCACTTAAATAATCATTCCTGTCCTGGGGAATAATTTCTTTAAGTAAATCATCTATCTTCTTCCCATATACCTTTATAGACTCTTCTATGTTTGTTTTCATTATTTAACGCTTGCCTTTTAGTAGTTCGGAGTGGAGTGATTGGAGTTCGGAAAACGGAATAATAGAATCCTTAATCGTTCAATTTCTTTTTATGGCGGTTTCGTCCTTCCCAGGACAAAAAACGCAGAGAACTTTAATCCACCCTACAGTTCCGCATTCCGAAATCCCTGAATTCTTCAATCCCTCAATTCTCAAATACTGTAAGCTTAACAACTCCTATGCCCTGCCCATAAACTCGCCTGTACGTGTATCGATCTTTATAACTTCACCTGTGTTGATAAAGAGCGGTACTTTGGTCACATAGCCGGTTTCCAGTTTTGCCGGTTTGAATACATTAGTTACAGTATCTCCCTTTGTACCGGGGTCGGTTTCAATTATTTTCAATGTAACTGATGATGGAAGTTCTACTCCTATGGCGTTATTTTCATGAAGTGAAACTGTGACTTTGGCGTTTGGCGCTATATACGACATCGCATCTCCAAGGACATCCTTTGAGAGAAAAACCTGCTCATAGTTCTCCGTATCCATAAAGCAATAGTTGTCTCCTTCCTGGTACAGATATTCCATATCTCTGTGGTCAAGGAATACATCCTCCACTTTGTCTGAAGGCCTGTAACGTTTTTGTGTAACATTCCCCTGTTTTAAACTTTTTATGCTTACCTGCATATGTGCGCGTCCCTTACCGGGGGTGACGTGTTGAAAACCGGATACCGTATAGAGTTCTCCGTCAA
>JBHHYW010000560.1:0-2142 GCA_046757745.1 Candidatus Scalindua sp. | reverse complement strand
GTAATAGGTAATGTATGTGGTGGCTGTTCTATGAATATTACTGCACAAACATTAAATTTACTTATGGGTGGCAAAGAGCTGGTTTTTTGCCAAAGCTGCAGCCGCATACTTTATCTTGAAGAAAAATAGGGATTCAGAAGCAGTCAAGATGGCCGCTTCATAGACTACACATGTGGGTAGTCTATGAAGAGGAAAGTCCGAGCTCCATAGGATGCAGTGCTCCGTAACACGGAGTGGGAGTGATCCCAAGGAAAGTGCCACAGAAAATATACCGCCCTCTTTATGTGGGTAAGGGTGAAAAGGTGGGTCCGCGATTAAGTCGGATTAATGTAAGAGCCCACCGCTCTCTGAGCGATTGGAGAGGCATGGTAAACCCCACTGGGAGAAAGGCTAAATAGGGAGGAATAAAGCGATCCGCTTTTTAAACCTCCGGGTAAGCCGCTTGATTCCGATGGTAACATCGGAACCAGATTAATGGTCATCAAAAACAGAACTCGGCTTATAGACTGCTTCTGATCTGAAAACACTTTACAATAATTTATAACTATTTAATTTAACTGTTCAGACAATTTTTAAAGGAGCCATAGTGTTATGGAAAAAATAACTTTTGCATTTGGTGCAATAATTTTTACACTTGGCATGATAGGCAATAATGTGATTCTTGGTTCAGATGTTAAGGCTGACAAAAATGTGGTTGCAGTAGTAAACGGAGAAGAACTAAGCCGTGGCAAACTTGCCGACCTGCTTATAGATATGTATGGGAACGAAGGACTTGGCCTGTTAATCAGAAGAACGCTTGTGAGGCAGGAATCACGCAAACGTAATGTTACCGTAACAGAAGAAGAAATAGCCGAGAGGATTGGAGCTCTTGTTGAAGGCCAGATCAAACAACAGATGAAAAAAGGCGGCCTAAAAGACGAGGACGCCCTTAAACGTGAACTTGAAAAAGCCAAGCTATCTTTAGACCAGTATAGGAAAAATATACAGAAAAGGTTTAAACTCACTAAGGGCCAGATAGAAGCTGAAATCCTAGCTGAAAAGATTATACAACAAACAATCAAGGTCACAGATGAAGAACTGCGTGAAGCTTATGAGGAACAACTCGGAGAGAAAATCCTCGCTAGGCAGATTGTGTTGCGTACTTTGAGAGATGCAGAAAGAAACCTTGAGAGGATTAATGCTGGCGCCGATTTTGAGGCACTGGCAAAAAAGGAGTCTATTGATAGGAACTCTGCCTCACGTGGAGGCAAAATGCGCCCGTTTGGACCAAAAGGAACTATTGGAAAAGCAGTCGCAAATCTAAAAAATGGGGAAGTGAGCGAAATAATAAAGACGGATAGCGGATACCATATAATAAAGATTGAAAAACGACTACCAAGAAGTATGAAGAAATTTAGTGAGGTAAAAGAAGATCTTGTCAAACTTGTTACCGCACAGAAGGTACAGACAAGAATAAGTCCATGGCTTTTAAACCTTACCGAAAGCGCAGAAATTACCACTAACTTGCCTGAATAAGGATTTAGTAATTACATATAATGCTATAGAACAAACTTTATGTTATTTACCTTGCCTTTTACGTAATCATTTAGCGATTCTAAAGCAATTAAGTTAGCAATGTCTTTGTTCGTACAAACCTTGTCCGCTTCATCTGTGAATATAGCAACTAAATCCATTATTGTATACTGTGGATTGTGTCGTAATGCTGCATTTCTATTTAAGCTTTCTTTATTCTTACTACTGAGGCTGGCAACTTCTGTCGAGACTTGTACATCCATATCATTTTCCAGATCGTATTGTAATCTTTCCAACATAGCCATCCTCCTATCCTTTCAAATAGTTTTAAAAACTCCCCAGAGTAACGAGCAATTAGCGTGCCCATAGCACATTTAATCGTTATACAGTTTTAAGTAATTTATAAGTTATGGGCTCAAACAACTTATAAATTGACAATAAAAACTCATCTTACACATGACAATGAAATTAATAAACGTTGTGTTGGAAATTTATACTTCTTTTACTTAGTTGACTGTGTGCCCTTTACGGTTATAATACGACTTTTGTAAAGTACGATTAGATGAGATAAAGAAAAAGTATGCCAAAGACCGTAGCCATTATCCCTGCAAGATATGCATCAACCAGGCT
>JBHHYW010000559.1:0-2158 GCA_046757745.1 Candidatus Scalindua sp. | reverse complement strand
ATATATAAAATATATATCTCAGCAGAGATGACTTCCATGTTTCAATAGCCTCCAGATCTATCATCATGTCAAATCTCTCCTTGCGTAATGACCATAATAATCTTAAGTTTGAGAAGACTTGATTATAAGTAGACCTTGACGGGCCTTTGCTAAATGACTCCTGCTTGAAATATAGAATCTTATTTGCGTAATGTTTATTGTTTAATGCCTGTGCAGACCTTGGAACGGTGAGTAAAGTAATCTCACTGTTAGGAAGTTTTTTACGTATGGCTTTTAAAGCAGGTGTTGACATTATCATGTCGCCAATTCCGCCTGCTTCCATTATTAAAATTTTTTTATATTTACTAACCATATTGTCTATATTTTTATCTATATTGAGCAAATTCCTTTTCCTGTCATGAAACATGTTTCTCTCTTTCGAGAGGATTCCAGTATTGGATTCCTCTCGAAAGAGAGGACTATCGTCAGACCAATAATTCAATAGTACGAATCTTTCATTCGTACGTATAAACGTTTTTTCTCATTGCGCCCTGCTGGTTCAATCATGATGATTGAACCGAAATATTTTGGTTCCCGCCAGGGGCGGATTTTGAAGCTGCCCACAGTACCGTCCTCAGGCGACAGGCTCCAAGTCGTACCGAAGGCAGATCCGCCTAAGGCGTGACCTGAACCATCTGTAATAATTTTATCTGTACGAGTAAAGTGATGAACCCTGTCATTCCCGCAGTTTGTTGAGCGGGAATCTTGTCCGTCTAATTTCTGGATCCCCATTTCCATGGGAATGACAAAACCGCTTAATAATCCCATTCAATTTAGTCTCTAAGTCAACAATTTCTTGCTTTTTTGACTGGAAATTGTCACCTTATAGACTATTTTACCACACCTTTGGTGTATTAAAGAAAAATGTTTTATAACATTGTAGGCAAGAAATGTCGGATTTCTTACCCGACTACAATTTTAGGTAACTTTTAAATTCCTATGTATTTAATTTAGTTAGCCTTTTATACTAAGAGGGAAAGTTTGAAAACCGTAGGTTTTCATTTTACAACCTGGCCGAGCCAGGACCAAAAAGGGGATAGATATCTAATATGTTCTGGCTCGGCCAGGTTGGGTATAACAATTATTTTTTTGCGTATATTGCAGAATTTTCATCAGGACGAAAAATGTTTAAACGCTTTAATTGCGTTTCCACAGCCGTCAGGAAATCATCTGTACTAATCAACTCCATACATTCGTGTGTCTCGCAAATCCCCTTTTTACATGGGCTGCAGTCTAAATCCTTTCTTAAGACTATGTGGTTATCGCCGCGCGGCCACCAGTGGAAAGGAACTGTGGGTCCCATAGTTGAAACTGTCGGGATATTTAAAGCTGTTGCTATGTGAAGAGGCCCGGAATTGTTACAGAGAAAAAGATTACAATGGCTCACGACAGAGATAAATTCTCGTAAATTGAGATTGTCTAGGATAATCGGGTTCTTATCAGCAGAATCTCTGAACTCTGATATAAGATGCCTTTCATCTTGACTTCCAAAAAGGAGTACATTTGCATGGTAATTGGTTATCAGGTGATCAGATACAGCTGCAAATCTTTCTATAGGCCATCTCTGACTCTCATATTTTCCACCAGGATGTATGCCAACAATTCCATTCTCCGGATTTACTCCAACTTTATCCAAGATTCTGGAAGTATTTTCTTTTTCATTTGATGACAAAAAGATCTCTGGATCTTCTTTTTTAGCCTTACCCCCCAAACCTGCTATTAAATCTAGATTATATTCAATCATGTGTTTTTCTTCAGTAAATGCAGGAAACCCGTTTGAAGAACACCTGATGTTGTAAAAAAACTCTCTTCCTGCAAACTCGAAACCAAGCCTGTATCTGCTCCCAACAATACGGGTTATAATTGATGTATTTAGTTCATAATCAAGATATGGATCAATAACAAAGTCGAATCCCATTTTACGAATATCCTTAAAAAAAGATAACCTGTTATTCAGGCTTTTGTGTTTATGCTCTCTGTCATAAATCAATATGCAATCAATAAACGGATTATTGATTATTATGTTTTTATTTACCGGATTAGCCAGCACAGTAATTTGTACATCAGGCCACTTTTCTTTTAAGGCTCTAAAGATCGGCGTTGTCATCACCATATCGCC
>JBHHYW010000558.1:0-2179 GCA_046757745.1 Candidatus Scalindua sp. | reverse complement strand
TGGAACAATATATTTTGGTTCAAATGATAACCATTTGTATGCAATCGGTAATTAAATTACATAGGACGCGGATTTTCGCAAATGTGCGCAGATAGAAATTTTTTTTGTTATAAGAAGTTAAAGGCATCTAAAGTTTCATAATTTAAGAATTTGGGAATTAAGGTATTTAGGAATCCTTGAATCCCTCAATTGTTTTTAATTTGGTTGCGGCTATGCCGCACTATGGGGGTATATTTATGATAATTGTAATGAAACCAACGGCGGATCAGGATGAGATTGACCATGTTGTTGCAAAGGTTGAAGAAGTTGGTTGTAAGACTATACTGCTGGAAGGTACTAATAGGAAAGTAATTGCCGTAATTGGCGATAAACGCAATATTCCACCGGAATACTGGGATTCCATACCGGGCGTGGAAAAGGCCGTCCCAATCTTAACTCCATATAAAATAGCAAGTCGTGAAGTAAAAAAAACTGATACAGAAATTAAAATAAATGATCATGTCCTTGGAGGCAAAAAGATAGGCGTTATCGCCGGGCCTTGTGCGGTGGAAGATCAGGATCAAATTTATTATATAGCTGAAAGAGTGAAGAAAGCAGGCGCTATTGCGCTCAGGGGAGGCGCTTTTAAGCCGAGAACCAGCCCCTATTCTTTCCAGGGACTGGGAGAGAAGGGGCTTGAGTACCTGGCTAAAGCCAGGGAAGAGACAGGACTTGCCATAGTCACAGAAATACTCAGTCCGGAACATATAGGACTGGTGAGTAGCTATGTTGATGTATTGCAGGTGGGAACGAGAAACATGGCCAACTTCCTGTTGTTGCAGGCAGTTGGTGAGTGCAGGAAACCGGTAATCTTAAAGAGGGGAATGGCGGCCACATTAGATGAGTTTCTACTTGCCGGCGAATATATACTGTCACACGGCAACCCGAATGTTATTTTGTGTGAAAGGGGAATAAGGACATTCGAGACACATACTAGATTTACCCTCTCATTGAGTATTGTTCCGGAACTGAAACGGCTGACACACCTTCCCATAATTGTAGACCCCAGCCATGGTACCGGTGTGCGTGACCTTGTGCGTCCTATGTCAAAGGGTGCAATCGCAGTTGGCGCTGACGGATTGATATTGGAAGTACATCAAGACCCGGAAAAGTCTTATGTTGACGGCCCCCAGACAATAACACCTGAAGATTTTGAAAACCTGATGAAGGAAGTGGGTGAGGTTGCAAGATCTATAGGGAGAGATATTGAAACCTGATCGAAAAGAAATAGTAGGTATGGGTGGCATGGACAAACTTTTTTGTCCGTGTGAAAGAATCTGCCTTCTATCTATTCAATTTATAATATTGGAATAAAGAGATTTGAGGAGAAGCGATAAGGAAGTTAAGAACCGGAAAGAGGTTGAGGAATTACTGTCAAATGCTTTGGTGGGAAGATTGGGTACGTGTCTCAATAATATACCGTATATAACACCAGTTAATTTTGTATACGACAAAGATAAGATATATTTTCATAGCGCACATGAAGGCAGGAAGATTGAAAATATAAAATACAATCAACAAGTGTGCTTTGAGATAGACGAAATTATATCAATTATCCCCGGCAGGCGCATGCCATGCGGCTCCACAACTGAGTATAAAAGTGTAATTATATTTGGTGATATAAGGGTCGTCGCTGATAGTGATGAAAAAACCTCTGCATTGAACAAGCTTATTGAAAAATATGCACCTGAGGCACAAAGGCTTTCCCAGTCTTCAGACGCAGCAAAAAGAACAAATGTACTCGTAATTGATGTAAAAGAGATGACGGCAAAACAGAGTCCGATTGGTAAGAAGGTTATTTAAACAAGAGCGCATTCATAAATTGTTGTACAGAGTTGTTTTTTTGGAGTGCAGTGACCGCTTGTCCGCCGGTTTGTTAGGCGGGTGTCACTGCTTTAATACTCATCATCACGGATGATGCACTCCATACTGGGGAAGTTTTAATTGTAAATTAAGAGAAAGTTTGAAAACCGCTGGTTTTCATTTTACAGCTTTAGATTTTAATGATTTAAATAATTTTAAAACATAGGCGGGAACTTAATGGTAAAAAGAAATAAAAATATAGCAAAACTGCAGGCAGGATACCTGTTTCCTGAAATTGGAAGACGTAAAAAAGCGCTTTTAGAAAAAGAGCCGGATG
>JBHHYW010000557.1:0-2182 GCA_046757745.1 Candidatus Scalindua sp. | reverse complement strand
TATCAACAAATACAGGTTTGGCCCCGGCAAATGATATGGCAGAGATAGTCGGAACTGCAGTATTTGGAACAGTAATCACTTCATCTCCGGGTCCGATATCACAAGCTTTTAAAGAAAGATGCAATGCTTCCGTACCTGAACCCACTCCTACGGCAAATCCAGTCCCACAGAAATCTGCAAATTCATCTTCAAACAGTCTAACGTTTTCTCCAAGAACAAATATTCCTTTTTCGAAAACACCGGTAACGGCATTATCAAGCTCTGCCTTCAGTTGTTCATATTGCCTTTTAAGGTCGCAAGTGGGGATATTCATATTACGGATTTTCTCTTTACCAATAATGGTTTCTGTATTTCTCATAGTAATCAAATGATGAACGAAGTCCCTCCTCCAGAGATATCTTTGGCTGCCATCCAACGGTATTCTTAATCTTTTCATAATTTGCAATGTAATCTCCGATTTCTATCTTTTTAAGATCATCCTTGAATGGAATCAGTTCATAATTGCCTTTACCATAAACATCTATCATTGCTTCTACCAAATCAATAAGGTTTTTCGGAATACCACCAAGGTTAAAGACTTCGCCGTTGGCTTTTTCATTACAAGCTGCCAGTAACAATGCCTCTACAACATCATCAACATAATTGATGTCTCTGATCTGTTTGCCGTTACCGTATAACTTTATTGTCTGTTCCTCTATTAATTGCCTTATAAACCAGTTAATAATTCCCTGCTTGTGATGTCTCATCTGGTGTCTGGGTCCATAAGTATTTGTTAATCTGAGAGAAACAGCCCTTATTCCATAAATATTATTGTAGAGGATGTGATATGACTCTCCTGCAATATTATTTATTCCGTTAACATCTGTCGGGTGCATCAGGTGATTTTCATCTACCGGCAGGAGGTCTGCTTTTCCATATTGCCCTCTCGTGCCAGCGAAAATAATTTTGACGTCTCTGTTGTTTTTGCGGCAGGACTCCAAAATTGATAACTGGCTCCTGCAATTAATTTCCAAATCGGTAAATGGATCATTCATGCTGTCTATGTGGCTTAATGTCCCTGCAAGATTGAAGATTATATCCTTGCCCTTTACAAGATAGTCCATACTATGCTTATCTCTGACATCGGCAATGTTTACCTTTACCCTGTCCTCAATACCATCAATATTGAAATTATTCCCTCCGTATTCCGGTATCAGGGAGTCGATAAGATATATATCTGCTTCTGTCTTCACAAGCCGGTGAGCCAGTGTGCTTCCTATGAAACCCAGACCTCCGGTTATCAATATCTTCTTATTTTTGAAATAATTTTCCATTTTACTTTTCAGCTATAATAATTAATGTATTTCCACCCAAGAGGATATCTTTAGATAACGTCTCTTTTAGCCAGTATCTTTCCTTTGCTTTTTTTGGCCAAAACCAGCAATACAACTTTATCAATATTGTGATAGGAAATAAAAGAATCATCTTTGGTTTTGGCCTGTCTATATCCAATTTAATTATCTGGAAACCGTTACTTTCAAGCATAAATCTCAAGATTGGATAGCTGACAAAGTTGATGTGCATCATTGCTGTATTGCAATTAAATCTCTCTTTAAACATTTTCTGACTTACCGGTTTTGTAAAGGAACCGGTAAGGAGAAATTTCATCCTTCTTTCAATATTCAAATAGTTAGGTATTGCGATAAATAGCTTTCCACCTTTTTTCAAAACTCTTTTAAATTCCCTCATTGCATTATGAGGGTTTTCAAGGTGCTCCATTCCATCAATACACGTAATGAAGTCAAAATAATTTGTTTCTAACGGTACACTTTTATTTAAATCGGCTACCTTGAATTCTATACCCTTTGCTTTGAACATTTCAGGGTTTATATCACAACAACAGCATTCAAAACCCAATTCTTTCAGCTTTGATGACAATATGCCTGTCCCTGAAGGGACGTCCAGGAGTTTCCCCCTACGCTCATTTTGCAAAAATTGTATTATCTTTTCATGAGTTTCAACCCTTGCGAGGGCCACCAGCCCTTGAGTATTTTGTTCACATACGGAATCACTGTTTTTCATAAGTTGTTAATATGGGCAATCACCATAACAATAAATGTCGGGATTTATTCATTTACATGCATTATGTAGGTATTATTCAACTATATTGAGGCCTATCAATATCGAGGTACATAACCCCTAA
>JBHHYW010000556.1:0-2189 GCA_046757745.1 Candidatus Scalindua sp. | reverse complement strand
CAAGCCTTACTGTCTTTGCATATATTCGTTCATTAATTCTCTGGTATTTCGAGATGTCTTCACCCCCATTCTAAAAAATTTAATTTTCCTTAACGCAAGTATACCATTTGCTCAGAATATTGATAAGGAGAAAAACTAAGCTTTATTCTTAGCCTCCCCTTCAATACGTACCAGGAATTCTGACAAAGGCAGAGACCCCTCGTCTCCGTCCTTACGACTCCTCACTGATACAGTATCTTCCTTTACCTCCCTGTCCCCTATGATAAGAAGATAAGGGATTTTCTCCAAGGTACCTTCTCTGATCTTGAAGCCCGTCTTCTCATTCCTTAAATCACATTCAGCACGAACACCCATCTCAGCTAATTGGTCCTTTATCTTATTACTGTAATCATCATGAGCGTCTGTTATTGGAAGTACTCTGACCTGTGTCGGCGCCAGCCATAAGGGAAAATCACCAGAATAATGCTCCAGCAAACATCCAAGAAATCTCTCCATTGCGCCAAGTACGGTACGATGTACCATAACCACCTTATGTTTCTTACCATCAGAGGCGATATAATTAACGTCAAACCTTTCAGGCAAATTAAAATCCACCTGAATAGTTGGCCCCTGCCAGCCTCTGCCCAGCGCATCTTTAATCTTTATGTCTATTGCCGGTCCGTAGAACTTTGCCTCACCTTCTTCCCTCGTAAATTTCAAATCCTTTTGCTCAAGGGCGTTCTTCAGCGCTTCTTCAGCAAGATTCCAATTATCATTCTCACCTATATACTTTTCGGATTCTCCTTTCCCCCTGACTGCAAGCTCTATCTCATACTCATTAAAACCAAAGCTCTGGAGCATATATTGCGCCAGATCTAAAATACCAACTATTTCATCCTTTAGTTGATCCGGCCTGCAAAATATATGCGCATCATCCTGCGTAAAACCGCGAACCCTCAAAAGCCCGTGCAAAACACCCGACCTCTCAAACCTGTATACTGTTCCAAGCTCTCCCCACCTTAGAGGCAAATCACGGTAACTCCGAACCTTTGTCTTGTACATAAGGATTGCAAAGGGACAATTCATCGGCTTCAACATATACTCATGCCCCTCAATCTCTATCGGGGAAAACATACTTTCTTTGTAGAAATCCAGATGGCCACTGGTTTTCCAAAGATCTATTTTTGCAATGTGAGGACTGTAAACAATATCATAACCGCGTTTATAATGCTCTTCCCTCCAGAACGCTTCAATAATACTCCTTATCCTGCCTCCTTTTGGATGCCAAAAAACAAGACCGGGACCACCTTCTTCATGAAAACTGTAAAGGTCTAATGCCGTACCAACTTTTCTGTGATCACGTTTTTTAGATTCCTCTAAAAACTTTAGATGTATCCTTAAATCCTTCTTATTCGTAAATGCCGTACCATAAATCCTCTGAAGCATCGGGTTGGTTTCTTTTCCACGCCAGTATGCTCCCGCAACACTCAACAGCTTAAATGCCGTAATCTTTTTTGTACTAGCTATATGGGGCCCCCTACACAGGTCAACAAAACCGCCCTGCCTGTAAAAAGAAACCGTCTGATCTTCCAGTCCCTTGATCAGCTCAACTTTATATCTCTGGCCTGATTCTTCCATCCTTTTTACAGCCGTATCGTTAGTCTCTTCAAAGCGGTCGAAAGTCTCATCAGACTCAATAATCCTCTTCATCTCGGCCTCAATCTTTTCAAGGTCTTCTTCAGATAGAGTTGTATCCAGATCAAAGTCATAATAGAATCCGTCCTTTATAGAAGGGCCAATACCAAGTTTGACATTCGGATATAAATTAGTAACTGCCTGAGCCATTACGTGAGCAGTACTATGCCTGAGTATTTCAAGTCCATCCTCAGATTCGGCCATCACGAGGTCCAGGGTTGTATCCGACTCAATCTGACAATCAAGATCCACAAGCGTACTGTTTACCTTGCCGGCAATTGCTGCTGACCCGTGATTTTGATCAGCGAGATCGCTGGCGACATCCTTAACAGTCACCTTATCTTCATATATCCTTTCAATGCCACCAGGCAGTTTTATCTTTACCATTTTGTCTATCTATATGATGTAAGTTCTAATAATAAGGAAAACTATTATTTTTACCTGATTTCCCATATCTTTTCAACAAATATTTTCTGTTGTTTTCTGTTGTTTATTTTCTGTTGTTAAAAACAATT
>JBHHYW010000555.1:0-2199 GCA_046757745.1 Candidatus Scalindua sp. | reverse complement strand
GGCATAGTAGGTGTGGAGCGGTCTCTTAGGTATGGAAGTTGGACAGTGGCATGCCGGGAAACCGAGTGCAAACAGACCTTCATCCTGGAGCCATGAGACACCATGCTGAAGGCCCGAACGGTATGGTGGATAAGTAAGGCTTGTTTGCGAGCGGAGAGAACGCCGACCATTAATGGAGGCCACTCAGCTGAGTAGCTAATTCGCTTTGGCAACATTGTCTGAACATTCAGTTGGTCATTGACCAACCAGTCCAGCCGAACCGCCCTGGTACGTGATCCGTATGCCAGGTGGTGTGGGAGGAGCGGGGTCGTGAGGCCCCGCCCTATCCCGATTAGCTGTACCGACTCAGATCGAAAGGAGTTCGTGGCGCGAAGACAGTTCAGTAGTCACCCAATGTTGGGCCCAGAAGAAATGACGGGGAAAATATTCTAATGCAAAATAATTAAAGGTAATCGAAATGAAAAAATGCACATTAATCACATTGGCATTATTTATTATTTCACTTTTTCATTATTTCCAAACCTTTAGTCAAACGATTGAATTCTCGTTTCCACCCAAAGAAAGTGGATTTCTATTTAAGAATTTCACGTTTGAAACATTCGAAGGAAAGGTTGGCGAATACAAGTTAGAAGGCACGATAGAAAACATATCCAAAAGAGACTACATATGCTGTGCATTCTCAGTTAAATTGTTTGATGTTTACGGTAAAATAATTTTATTACAGTCAGGTGCTTTTAATCTTGGCGAGACGTTATCTGAAAAGGAATTCTTAGAGGGTAGTTTTCCAACATCTGCTTCAAAACAGTTCAGGAGGTATATTTACCCGGAAGACAAGGCAGTTTTGGTTAATAAGGTTGAAATTGGTTTTATCGGTGCAATGTACGCATATTTAGTAGAAACAAACATAGGACGAGAATTGAGATTTGAGGACAAATATGTAAAGTTAGATTTCCTGCCGACAGTTGAAGGAATAAGCTTTTCTCTCAAAAACAAGTCTAACAGAGTTATCAACATTGATTATGACAAGGTCTCTTATATAGATATAAATGGAAAATCGCATGGTGTTATTCATAGCGGTGTACGTTACTTAGACAGAAACCGTCCTCAAAAGCCTAAGATAGTTCCACCGATGACAGATATTGAAGATTTCATTTTCCCTGCAGATTATATAGAATGGAATAATTTTTATAAGAATTGGATTAGAAAATCTTTATTTTTTCAAAAGTCATTTCCGGCAAACATACTAGGTTTAAAGGATACAACGTCATTTCCAATGTCTAGCTTTCAGGAGGCCTCTACAATTGACGGTTCTGAATTTGGACTCTTCTTCCCAATCAAAATTGATGGAACAACAAGAAATTATGAATTTATGTTTAGGATTGATAGGAAGTAATTGTGTATGTGTCTTTTTATTTTATTCTTATGAAGTTTATAGTATTAAAAGCATTAATGGAGAAAAAAATGCAGGAATATTATGTCTATCATAATTGGACAGCAGAAAAAGGAGGCAAGGCAATAATTCATGCTTCAAACTGTAGTTTTTGCAATAATGGCCAAGGAATTCATAATTCAGGATTTACTAAGAATGGTAAATGGTTGGGACCTTTTGCCACAAAGCAACAGGCGGTAGAAGCAGCAAATAAAACTGGAGCAAAAAGAATTGCATTTTGTAAGTTTGGATAATCGAATTTAGAGGATATGTTATTGTATTGCTAAATAAGTGAGAATCATTGAGAATCATAAAAATTAACCGAACAAAACTGGAAAACAACAGGCGCAGAAAAGGTACGCATCATTTCAAGAACACAAAGAAGTCCGAGCGGAATCGAGAAAAAGGAAAGCTCTACCGAACGATTGACGAAGTACAGAGTTGGCAAATGATAGAGAGCAATTATCCCGATTTGCACCGAATCAGACTGACCGATAACAAAATTTGGATAGTTGGTAAGAAAGGAACGATTTTAGTAAAATCCAGATAAGCTTGGCTGCGTCTCTTGGTTCGATTTTAAGCCATTGCCACAGAGCAAGCAGCTAACAATGCCTTCAGCGGACAAAGGGGCGCTGGTTTTTTGGATTGGTTTTCTGCTCTCTCGAAGCTCATTTGGAACAGCATGTTAAGTGCTCTTAAACCCTTTGCCGCTGAGGCCTGCGTTATGTGTGCAGCAAAAATAAGCGCAATTAGTTTGTCTAAATAACATG
>JBHHYW010000554.1:0-2201 GCA_046757745.1 Candidatus Scalindua sp. | reverse complement strand
GATAAATGAAGGTTTGGCTCTAGCATTCACATCCGCTTCATTGGGATCGATAGGACTATTTATAACATATGTTGTTTTAACTGGAAGAGGCAAGTATGGAATAAAATTTAGGTAAATTTCCGGGGTATAATCGGGAGTAAGCTTAAATCACCTTGCCAGTACCAAATTAAGCATCATCAAGGCTACCCATTTGAATAACGAAGTCTGGCAGGAAGCCACGAGTTACATTCACTAACATATTATTAGTAGGGGTTTAAAATCTTAAACCCCTACCAAACGAAATGTAACTCATACCTTTCTGCCTGTGCATAGCACGCAGACAGGCAGGTTTGAGTTGTCCATTAAAAAGTTAAAGTTATATAAGTTTAGAATTTAGAAATGTAAAATGTCTCTCCTTAAAAAGAAAAATATTCTTATTACTGCAGGTTCAACACGCGGCTATCTGGATGCAGTTCGTTACATAACGAATACATCAACAGGGAGGCTTGGTAGTGAGATAGCGCTCGAAGCTATGGGCCGTGGAGCGGTTGTTACGTATATATATGGAGATGACAGCTTGTTTCCTGTAATCCATGACCGTAGTGACATTAATGCCTCACAGCTTAAGCTAATCAAGATAGAAACTAATAACGACCTGATAAAGGTTCTTCAGAAAAAACTAAAGAATAGAAAGTTTGATGCAATTATTCATGCAATGGCAGTTGCAGATTATGTGCCGGCCAGGGCTAAACAGGGCAAGGCGTCTTCTCAAAAGGAAGAATGGTTGATAAAACTGGTAAAGACCCCCAAGGTTATAAACATTATAAGGATTACATGGCCGGAAGCGTTTCTTGTGGGATTCAAGCTAGAGGTAAACAGAACAAAAGATGAGATAATAAAAATAGCCCGAAGATTTTTAACAAAAAGCAAGGCCAATCTGATTGTGGCTAATGATTATAAACACATCTCTCGTAATCGCCATATTGCATACATGGTTACAGGTGATCGTAAAATACCGAAACCGTTGAAAGGCAAGAAGGTAATAGCAAAAAACATTATTTCCTGTCTTGAAAATACCCTCACCTATCAATGAGTTAAAGGGTAAATTAAATACCGCCGGAAATATTAATCACAATCTTCCTGCCTTTTTTCTTTGTCTCTGCCATTTTATTTCCAGCCTTTTCCACATACTCCGAACTCCAGACTTTCCATTCCAAACTAATAAAGCCCTGCGAATTTATGTTGCAAAACAACCCCCCTCTATTATAATAACCACCAATAGACAGCAGTTACAATTCACTTTTATCTAAATTGAGCGATCTCGTAGCCGCAACCTTGAGGTTGCGTAACTTACACAACCCCATCAGGTGATGTAAAACGCAGGCTAAAGCCCGCAGCGACAACGGCATGTAAAATAAAATCGCTCAATTTAGATTTTACTAAATTCTAATACGCAGTAAGGAACTTAGTTTATTGATTACAGCATATTTGGAAACAACAATTCCCAACTATTTGGCGGCTTATCCAAGTCGTGATCTAATAATTGCTGCTCATCAACAAATTACATCTGAATAGTGGCAAACGGCAAACACTCGTTTCAATCTATTTGTTTCTGAGGCGGTATTAGCAGAAATTAGATTTGGAGATACTGAAGCTGTCTCCCGAAGGCTACAAACAATTGAAGGGATTCCAGTCTTAGCGACAAATGATGATATACTATTTCTCATCCAATGTTATGGAGAGAAGCTGGGCTTAAAATGACGTGCAAAAGCTGATATTCCACATTTTGCATTTGCAGTATCATATAAAATGGATTATCTTATTACCTGGAATTGTGCTCATATAGCCAATGGTGAAATAATCAGGCGTTTAATGAATGTTAATTCTGAATTGAACCGGCATACACCATTGATTGTTACACCTGAAGAAATTCTTGAAACTTTAGGAGATAATGAAAATGAAGAATGATCCAATAGTAGAAGAAATTAGAAAAACAAGGCAGAAAATGTTTGAAAATTGTAATCAAAATCTTAATGAGTATTTTAATTGGTTAAAAGAAGAAGAGAAGCGAAATTCAGATAAAACTGTTTCAGTTGAAACGGTTCAAAAAGATCAACAGCATAAATCCACCATTTAGAAATTGGTAATTCGTGCCTGCCCCGTGGAACCTGTTATTCCTCTGGGGTCTAACCCACTTTAGTTCTGGCGTATTCGGCAAACTC
>JBHHYW010000553.1:0-2210 GCA_046757745.1 Candidatus Scalindua sp. | reverse complement strand
TGCAGCTTGAAAGAGGCGGGCGCTGAAGTAGTTGTGGTCAGCCCTGAAACTTGCCCTGAAATTGCGGACAAGAAAGGCATTGCCTTAATAAAAAAGGATTATGATGAGACCGTTTTAGATGGCGCCATACTTGTTATTGCCGCAACGGATAACGAGGAGGTTAACAAAAAGGCGGTGGCAGATGCAAGGAAAAGGAACATAATTGTAAACGTGGTTGACCACCCGGAACTTTGTTCCTTTATTGTTCCTTCAACAATAAATAGAGGAGACCTTTGTATAAGTATTTCAACCGGAGGTGCAAGTCCTGCCGTTGCTAAAAGCGTTAGAGAGGAATTAGAGGTTGTCTTTGGTCCGGAATATGAAGAGTACCTGAATCTGCTGACTAAAATGCGCAGTATTGCAATGTCTGATATCAAGGACAGTGCTAAGCGCAGAAAGGTACTCCAGCGCCTGGCAGAAAAAGATATTCTGGATATTGTAAAAAATGAAGGGGTCACGGAGGCAGAGGCAAGAATAAGAGAGACCATGTTTGAGTGAGGTTGAATTACTTCTCCAGGGCTTTTTCTGCTTGAAACATTTCTCCTTCGATGATAACATAAAATTCAACTAATTTTATAATTTTTTTAACAAAACATACTATTTATTATAGTCTTAAGGAGATTTAATGTCTGAAAATACGGATGCCGGAAAAATCGACTTAAATGAATTAAAATCCGGCGGGTTTATAAAACAGAACCAGAAAGACCTTTTTACGGTTCGTTTAAGGGTGCCGGGAGGCAGGCTTGACGTTGATAAGATGGCCAAGATTGCAGCAGTCGCTAAGAAATATAGTAGAATGGGTTATTGCCACCTTAGTTTCAGACAATCAGTTGAAATTATAGGTGTACATATAGATGATTTTGATGCAGCGGTAAAAGAATTGGCAGAGTTCGGACAGCCAATAGCGTCCTGCGGTCCCAGGGTTCGCGTTCCCACAGCCTGTGGCGGTTGTGAATATAATCCTAATGGGATTATGGATGCCCAGAAAAAGGCGCTGGAAGTAGACAAAGAGCTTTTTGGTACAACTTGTCACCATAAATTCAAGATCTCATTTTCTGCCTGTCCAATAGACTGCGCCAGGACAAGGGGCATGGATTTAGGGTTTCAGGGCATAGTGGATCCGCATTGGGAAGAAGACCCATGTACAGGATGTACTTTGTGTGAAAAGGCGTGTCTGGAAGGGGCCATAGTTGCGGCAGAAGATGGGAAGCCTATTTTTTATAGAGAAAAATGTGTGTATTGTGGAGACTGTATAAAGGCATGTCCTACTGATGCGTGGACTGCGAAACGAAAGGGCTGGGCTGTCCGTGCAGGTGGAAAGCATGGAAGGCATCCAAGGACAGCAGATAATATTATGCTGTTCCTGCCGGATGAAAAGGTGCTGGACTTTATTAGCAAGACCGTCGAATGGTATAATGCAAATGGTACGAGAGGGGAGAGGATCGGGACAACTTTTGATCGAGTAGGATTGGGGAATTACAAAGAAGAGGTTGCGCGTCCTTTTATTACGGATTAGATGAAAGAGAAAAAATTTATACTCTTCCTGCATAGTGGTAATTATGAAAAATTATATCAGGCAGTGATGCTGGCTATTACGTCAGCCTCTATGGGGAATAAGGTCTACATTTTTTTATTCTTCTGGGCTTTAAGGAAGTTTGTAACTGATAAGATAGATGTTATTGAGTTTCCTGACGGAATGAATGAGGAAGATAAACGCCTGTTAGAATCCGTACCACAGGGGCAGTCAAATATGCTGAAGGAATTACTGAGTGAAGTAAGCAAAATGGGCAACTTAGAGATCTATGCATGCAGCGGCGCTGTAAAGTTAATGGAGCTGGATGAAGAGCTGGTGAAAACCAAGGTCAAAGAAATTATAGGACTGCCCACAATGTTGAAGATGGCAGAAGGCGCTGAAACCCAACTCTTTATTTAATGCAATGACTATGAACACCTAAGTTGAGCGATTCTATTTGTTATCTCTTTTTGTAGCCGCAGGCTTTAGCCTGGGCTTCTCTCCATCTGATGGATAGATGAGAATTTCTCGTAAGTTACGCAACCTAAAGGTTGCGGCTACTAAAATCACTCAATATAGATAATGGCAAATTAGTTCTTGAGAAAAATTGTGATTTGTATTAATCAGCATTTAATCAACAGGATGTTAAAAGAGGCAA
>JBHHYW010000552.1:0-2214 GCA_046757745.1 Candidatus Scalindua sp. | reverse complement strand
GGGAACAAAATGAAATATTCTAATAAATATATTGGTTCATTTGTTGGATATGCTCCTGTGGATGAGCCTAAAGTTTGCGTCCTGTTATCTTTAAATGAACCGAAAAACGGCGCTTACTATGGAGGTACAGTAGCGGCGCCGGCGGTAGGAAAAATTATAGAAAGGACGCTGGATTATATGGAAGTTGGGCCGCAATATGTACAAACGGCTCAAAGGTAATTTAGCGGGGAGAAATTTTGTTTGTTACGAAGGGGGGTGATACATGGTCAAAAATGCTGGAAGGTAGGTACATCAGTGGGTGATGTATTGATACCCTATGCTGCCCCAAGATTTGGGGTCAGTGTAGGGTATCGTTTATAACTTTTTTAAAACCATTTTAAGGGGAAAATATTATGACAGAAAAAGAATTAGAAAAACATAATTTTCTGACATGGTGTAGATATGCTACTACAAAAGATCTTGAAAAGGCTAAAGGAGAAAATAATGCAGCCTGGGAAAGGTTGTATAGTGAATATTCAGATGAAATCCAAATAATTGATAAATCAAGACATCTGTATGAATCTATATCTCAACATGATATAGGTATACAAAAATATGATCTTTCCTTGAAAATTTCGATATAATAACCATGATTTTTTGATGAAATTAAGTGAGTTAGTTCACCATTTAGATTCAGGTGGAACATACAACTTTAGTGATGTTGAGATTACCGGTATTACCAATGATTCCCGAAAGGTAAGGCCGGGTTATATCTTTGTCGCTATTAAGGGATATAAAACTGACGGGCATAACTTCATTACAAAATCTCTTGAAAGTGGTGCACAAGCAATCGTTAGTGAGGAAAGGGGTTCTCTTAATAAAAAAATTCCTCAAATAATAGTACGTAACACTAGAAAAGCGCTTTCCTCTTTGAGTTGTTGTTTTTATAACAACCCATCTCAAAAAATTAATGTTGTTGGCATAACGGGAACAAATGGTAAAACTACTACTACATATCTAATCAAATCTATAATTGAAAAAGCAGGATACGAGACAGGTTTAATCGGTACGATTAATTATCAAATAGGGAAAAAAATTATACCTGCACAGGAAACAACTCCTGAATCAATCGAGCTTCAAAGGCTCATCGCAGAAATGGTAGCGGCAGAGATGAAATTTGCAGTTATGGAAGTGTCTTCTCACTCAGCCATTCAGTATAGGATTGAGAATATTAATTTTAAAACCGCTGTTTTTACCAATATAACCACCGATCACATGGATTATCATAAAACGATTTCAAATTATATGGATGCCAAGGTAGAGTTGTTTAAGAATTTAGAAAAAGACTCTTTTGCAATATTAAACGCGGATGATGAATTCTGTGAATATTTTGCCGATAGAACAAGTGCAAAAATCTTATGGTATGGAATAAAGAATAATGCTGATATAAAAGCTGAGATATGTAGAGAATCTACAAGTAATATTATGATTAAGTTAAATTATTCGGGAAGAGAAATAGACATGAAAATACCCTTTATGGGATTACACAATGTTTATAATTCACTTGCTTCCGTTGCCAGTGCAATTTCACTTGGATTTAAACTGGATGTAATAAAAGCCGGTATCGAGACTGCGCCAGTTGTACCTGGAAGGTTAGAAGCCGTACCCTGTAAGCGCGGCTTCAATGTTGTGGTTGACTATGCTCATACACCGCATGCCCTGGAAACAGTTTTGCATTCACTCAAGAATCTGGTAAAAGGCAGGATACTCCTTGTTTTTGGTTGTGGGGGTGATAGAGATAAAGATAAACGTCCAATGATGGGCAAAATAGCTGACGAGAACTCGGACATTTTTTGGTTAACAAACGACAATCCGCGTTCAGAGGACCCACTAAACATAATAGAAAACATCAAGGCGGGAATAAAGCCCGGACGAATATTTTATATTCGAACAAGCAGACATACAGCTATAGAGGAAGCCCTTGCAGAGGCGAAAAGTGATGATTTGGTGCTGATTGCCGGCAAAGGACACGAAAAACATCAAATAATAAAAGATACCGTAATCCCTTTCGATGATAGAGAAGTGGTTAGAAAGATACTATCGAACAATTCCGATTTAGAGACTGGTCTACCACACCGTTCGGTGTGTTAAAGAAAAATGTTTAATAACAAATAAAATTCCTAGACTATCAAGTTATTTCATGATTTAGCCATCATTCGTTACGTAAACAAGACC
>JBHHYW010000551.1:0-2227 GCA_046757745.1 Candidatus Scalindua sp. | reverse complement strand
CCTACCTTCTCAAGTAAAGATTGCTTTTTGAGTTCATCTTTCAAAATAACAAGATCAACTGCGTTGTTATTATTATATAAATATACGATAGTATCAAAAATATGCTGATGAGAGGTTTTGTAGAAGTTGTCTGTTCTTAATATTTCCGTAACAAGATTAATTGCTTCATTATCTAGTAACATAGAGCCGAGAACACTTATTTCAGCTTCTATATTGAAGGGTTGCGTCTTTTGTTGTATTAGTCCAGTTGTCATTGTTTTGCAGTTTTAAGAAGGGTAACCAAAACAGGACATTATTAGTGGTTAATTTTCGTCTGTTTCCTGGTTGTTCTCAGAAGGAGATTTAGATGGTTCTATCTGGGGGTCTGCTGCTTTTTCAGATTCACTTACAATCCATACTCTGCATTGCGCTTTTACTTCAGGGCGCAACATCACAGTTACATTGTATAGGTCACATTTTTTAATCGGTGTTTCAAGGATTACCATATTTTCATCAATTTGATATCCTTTTTCAGATAATGCTTCTGCAATGTGATTCGCAGTTACAGAACCAAAAAGCTTTCCTTCCTTGTTTGTTTTGACAGTGATGGTGCATGATACATTTGAAATCTCATCAGCTAGTACCTGGAGGTTCTTAATTTCTTCTTTTTGCTTTTCCTCATTTTTTACTCTTTGGAACTTGATCTGTTCAATGTTCCCCCTGGTTACTGTTGTTGCAAACCTTTTAGGCAATAGATAATTTCTTGCATAGCCATTTGCCACATCAACTACCTCGCCAATCTTACCTAATTTTTGTATATCTTTTTTCAGTAATATTTTCATGTATATTAGGTCCTATAACTTGTATATTTGGTCAAGTCTATTAAACTGTAATATATAAACTGAGAGAAAAAACATTTATCCCTTCAAGACAATAATGCCATGTGCCTGGCTCTTTTCAGGGCAGTTTTGACAGAGCGCTGGTGTTTCGTGCAGTTTCCTGAACGTTTCTTTGGAAGCAGTTTACCCTGGCTTCCAACCAGTTTTTGCAAATAATGCATGTCTTTATAATCGATAGTGTCTACCTTCGATCTGCAAAAGCGGCACTTTGTAGTAAATTCCTGGTACTTCTTTTTCTTGTGTGTTGTTTCGTATGTTTTCTTTTTTTGAAATTTTCTTCGTTTCATTAATACAGTTCTTTTTAAAATTGTTATAAATGCTATCTTTTAAAATGGTATTTCTTCATCGTTAATGTCAGTTGGCGCCTTAGACTGTTTGTTGTTGAACCCGGACTCATCAGGGCTATCAACCTCTTCGCCTTTCCTTGTTTTACCTAAAAATTGAAAATCTTCGGCTACTACTCGCAAGGTGTTACGTTTTTGACCGTCTTTTGTTTCCCACTGTTGAAATTGCAGGCGTCCTTCGATAAATATTGGATTACCTTTACTAAAGTATTCATTTATAACTTCGGCGCGCCTGCCAAACATATTTATATCTACAAAACATACTTCTTCTTTCTTTTCTCCACTTTGTCCTTTCCAGTTCCTGTTGACGGCAATTCCAAAACTGGCAATTGCCGTACCGCTTGGTGTATACCTCAATTCCGGATCTCTAGTGAGATTTCCAATCAGAAAGACTTTGTTAAGGTTCGCCATATTTCTTCTCTTGATGCCTTTTTATCTATATATATTATTCTGTATTCTGAAGACTACACTACTATTCAGATGTTACCGGTGCAGGGCTTGTGTCTTTGCTTTCAGTAATAACAGGTTCTTCAGTGTCTTCAGGCTTCGGTTCTCTAATTTTATCTGTCTTGACAATCATGGATCTTAAAACATTGTCTGAAAGTTGCAAATCCCTTTTCATATGTATTATAGAGTCTTCAGGCGCATTAAAATATATCAGTAAATACGTACCTCGCTTGTGCCCTTTAAGTTTATATGCAAATTTTCTTTCATCCCATTTTTGACTGTCAAGTATTTCAGCGCCTCTGTTTTTCAAAAGATCCTGGATATGATTGACAACTCCTTCCCAATCTGCGCCTGCAATAGTATCGCTAATTATGAACATGCCTTCATATAATCTCAAGATTATTTTCCCTCCTAGTTAATCATACTCTTACAATTATTAATGTCTGTTGTAATCCAATATCTTATTGCATTACATGCCTTGTCTAAAGCGTCTTCTATCACGTTTTTTTCTTCTTTTGTAAAACGAGACAGAACAAAATCCTTTGTGTCCTCTGAGGA
>JBHHYW010000550.1:0-2231 GCA_046757745.1 Candidatus Scalindua sp. | reverse complement strand
ACTGTTACCAGCTCAAATCCCAACGTCTCGGATTTAAACTTGGCACGATGATGCATTTGTTATGCTACGAAGAACACAGGATGATTATATATAAAAAATAGTTGACAAATATTACTTTTATTTGTATATTATTGTCAATTTATTACAAGGATAAAGGGAAGATACCCTTATGAAAAATCAAAAAAGGGAGCGATTTGTGAAAATTGCAGAAGCCAGAACAAACAAGATCATAAAAATGATAAGGCTTCTGTCGAATTGCTCCAATAAATCAGCGTACGAATATGATGAGGATGAAGTTAAGAAAATATTTGGGACTTTGGAGAGAGAACTTAGGCAGGCAAGAATGAAATTTACGCAAAATGGAAAAGATAGATTTACACTATAAAAGATGAACGTTAATTTTTTGGAGGATTGCATCATGGAAAATCTTTTTTGGAATATTTTTAAGGCCTCCGATGAAACTGAGTTACATGAAGTGGTTCTCAGCGATCCTTTACTGAGAGACAATGACAACTGGTATCCATACGGCGGAAGAGACAAAGAGGACAAGTCCAATTTCGACACTTTTGAAAATCAGCAACCTCATCCGATACCGGCTTTGGTTGAGAAGATTACAAATTCAATTGATTCATTGTTGCTCAAAGAGTGTCGTCTGAAAGGAATTGATCCAAGAGAAAATGACGCACCCAAATCGATGCCAGAGGCAGTAGAAAAGTTTCTCGGAATAAAAAATGGAGATTTCAGCGAGGTCTCGGCAGACGATAGGAGAGGTATCGCTGAAAACATTCAAATCATTTCCACAGGAGATTTAAAGAAACCAAATATTTTGATTTACGATAACGGTGAAGGTCAACATCCCGATAATTTCCAGACTACCTTTCTTTCACTTCATAGAAAAAATAAGACAGATATTCGATTTGTGCAGGGAAAGTACAATATGGGATCCACAGGAGCAGTCGTGTTCTGTGGGGACCACAGATATCAGCTAATAGCATCAAAACTTCACGATGGTTTGAATCAAGAGGATAGAGTTAATGAATTTGGATTTACTCTGGTTAGAAGACATCCATTGTCTGAAACAGAAGAAGAAATGCATGGCAGTAGTTGGTATGAGTATTTTGTAGTCGATGGCAAAGTTCCTAGATTTCCTATCACCGAAATAGATGTTGGATTATCGAAAAATGAGCTTTTTGAATCAGGTTCTCTTATCAAGCTTTATTCTTACGAGTTACCGCGTGGCGTAAGATCAGATATAACCTTGGATTTATGAAGAGAACTGAATGTATATCTTTACCATCCCGCACTCCCAGTCCTTTTGTACGAAGAGCGGTTCAAGGGAAGACGTGTCAGTACGGGGAAATCGCCATCGAAATTATTACTAGGAAACAAGACTAGACTAATCATAGATGAGCGAGACAAAAAAGAAATAACCATTCCATTGAAAATTGAAAAATCCGAAATTGGTACTGTCAATATTGAAGCTACTGTATTTAAACATGGTATAAGCCAAACAGAGTTCATTAAAGATAAAGCTGTGATCTTCACTTTGAATGGGCAAGTTCACGGGTCTCGACCAAGGGGTTTCATTTCTAAGTCTTTAGGATTATCAATGTTGAGAGATTCACTATTGGTAAATATTGATTGTACTAAGATGAGAACAAGCTTTCGCCAAGATCTGTTTATGGCTAATCGTTACAACATGAAAGAAGGCAATAAATATGAGATGTTGATTGACATAATAATCGACCGATTGAAACATAACAACACTCTTAAAGAGCTTAACCAGAATCGGAAAAATCAAGTAATTAGAGATACCACCGAAGACAAAGAGCTGCTGAAGTCTCTGGCAAAATCGCTTCCTTTAGATAATGATCTTCTTAGATTATTAAAGAAGAGTGGAGATTTAGACATCTTCGGAAGGGCTAATGGGAGAAAAGCTGACGCGAAAGAGAAAGACACCTCGAAACAGCCCCAAAAGCCCAATGTATCAAGAAGGTTCCCTTCTATCTTTAAAATTGATTTGAAAGACAAAGCAAATGGTAAAGTAGTCAAAAGCATTCCGTTAAATGGAAAGGGAATTATTAAGTTCGAAACAGATGTAGAAGATGAGTATTTGTTTAGGCCGAAAGAGCCGGGTGAACTGCAGTTACAAGTTCTTGGAATCCAAAGCAATGAAACTAGTACACAGATTCGCAAAAAGCTTTACAATGAAATTTAGTTTTTGTATATTC
>JBHHYW010000549.1:0-2237 GCA_046757745.1 Candidatus Scalindua sp. | reverse complement strand
ATCTCTGCACAAACCTTCACATCACACTCAATGAACATATTCAGGGTTTCTCTGATACCGCCCTCTGTCGTATTTTCTACAGGAACTATACCGTAGTCCACCCGTTCGCTTGAAACCTCTCTGAATACAGAATCTATCCCATTCAAGGGCAAATATTCAACAGAAGCGCCAAATTTTCCTTTTGCAGCAAAATAACTGAATGTACCTACAGGCCCTAGAAATGACACCTTTATAGGCTTCTCCAGCATTAGAGACCCTGCCATCAGTTCTCTATATACAGCAAAAAGGCATTTATCGCTTAAAGGGCCTTTGTTTTTTGCAGAAACCCGCTCATATACATTTTTTTCTCTATCAGGTGCATATACTTGTGCATTTGCGCGTTTCTTGATTGCCCCGATTTCCTTAGCAACATTTGCCCTTTTGTTAAAAAGTTCTATAATTTTCGAATCTAAGGCATCAATTTTTCCCCTTAATTTTTTAAGATTCATTTGGAATTATAGGCCCAAAATAATACATAAACGTATATAATTTCAGTATGTTATAGAGCTTTCCATTCGATGTGAATATAACAAAACATGCGCAAATTGTCAATAAAATAACGATTCAATAAGTATGTTGTCCATTAAATATTTTTTTAATTGACTGTACTGTGAAACTGTATAAAATATGACTTTGTAAGATTTCGATAAATTCATTTTACCTGTTGTGTTTATAGATATTTCCCAGTCATTTTAAGTATTGGCAGGGAAGTCATAATCAGTTTCAATACACATCAATTATTGCTCGCTGTGAGTTATTGACAGTACACTTAGCACACAGCACGAAAATCATTATTCCTATATTTGTTTGGCTTAGATGCTGATAAATCAAACATTCCTATTGTTGTGGTTTCCGTTGTACATATTGTATATCTTTTTCTTAAAGAAATAGTATTTTAAGAAGATATCATTGTAAAATATATATTTTCAGCATAAAGACAAAAACGTATTACAAGGGCATAAGACATGACAAATGAAGCAGTTACGATGAACAGGCAAAGATTGGGGATATTTGTTGATGTGCAGAATATGTTCTATTCGGCAAAGGCTCTACACCAATCAAAGATTGACTACAACATACTGTTACAGGAAATAGTTGCAAATAGAGAACTTATAAGAGCGGTGGCATATGCAGTACATAAACCGGATGTTGACCAATCAGGCTTTTCGGATGCACTCAAACGTTTAGGATACGAAATAAAGTCTAAAGAATTACGTCTCAGGCCCGACGGGACTGCCAAGGGCGATTGGGACATGGGAATTGCTATTGATACTATTGCAATGGCGCCTAAACTTGATACAATAGTACTCGTTTCAGGTGACGGCGACTTCGTGCCACTGGTAGAAATGTTAAAGGCACATGGCTGCCGTGTCGAGGTAGTATCCTTTCGTAAAAGCACTGCCGTGGAGTTAATCGAGGCATCTACCCAGTATACTGCAATAGAGGAATCAATGTTGTTTAAGGAAAAGAAATTCGTTAAAAATGGCGCTCACAACTGATAAAAAAGAATTGACTGATAAACTGGTAGATTGCCAGGAGAAACTGGCTTATTCTTTCAAAAACATTAAACTGCTTGAAAATGCATTGACGCACACATCTTTTAAAACGCCTTATAACCCCAGCAATGAAAGACTGGAATTCCTCGGCGATGCCATACTTGGAATGGTAATCTCAGAACACCTGTTTAAGAAGTTTCCGGATTACTCAGAAGGAAAATTAACAAAAATAAAATCTGTAGTAGTGAGTCGTGTAACACTTGCTAAGATTGGGACGGAGATGGGCTTGAAGAAGTACATCTCTGTAGGAAAGGGATTAAAGGAAAGCACTTCATTTCCAAAGTCACTTATAGCAAACGTTTTTGAAGCCATCATCGCTGCAATTTATATGGATGGAGGCCTGAAGGTTGCCTATGATTTCACCTTAAGAAGTCTAAAAAAAGAAATAGATATCGTATGCGATAATAAACACGATAAGAATTATAAATCAATTCTTCAACACTTTTGTCAAAGGCATCAGGGATATATACCCAGATATAAAATAATCAAGCAAAGTGGTCCGGATCATAATAAGACTTTTGAAGTAGTAACCTTAATCAATACGGTTGAACATTGCACTGGATCCGGAAGCAACAAGAAAGAAGCAGAACAGGTAGCAGCCAAAAAAACATTAGAATATCTCGCCGTAAACATAGAATAATT
>JBHHYW010000548.1:0-2238 GCA_046757745.1 Candidatus Scalindua sp. | reverse complement strand
AATCTCATCACTAAGTTCAACAACCTTAAACTCTTCCTTTTGAAGGTTGTTTTCCTTTGAAACCCTGACAACATTCTCTGCATCTATTCCTCTTTTAAACTCATCGGCCTTACTAATAAGTGCTTTAACTTCGTTCTCCTTAATCCTCTTTTTTTCTAGAGATAACGCAATCTCTTCTACATTCCTTGTAAGCTCCGATTTGATATTTCCCAGCTCGGTCTTCCTGGAAATAAGACCTATCTGCATGCTACCCTTACCAACAAGAATTGTTCCGCCAGGTTCAATAACTTCTCCATCCAATGTCACAAAACATTTCACCCCATTTCCATTACCGGATAGCCTCAGAGCAGTATCAAAATCTTCAACGACAATCGTACCATTAAAGATATACTCTACCAATGTGCTGAAACTATCTTTGCTGTTTATCAAATCAACCGCCATTCCCACAACTCCAGGAGTATTTAAATCAATAAGAGTCTCAAGCGTCTTTACCCTTACATCTGCAAGCGGGAAAAATTTTACATGTCCCTTATCATGCTCTTTTAAAAAGGCAAATGCACGAATTATTTCTTTTATAGAATCGGCAACGATTATTTGTGCTCTGTCTCCCAAAACAGCCTCAATAGCCGGTACGTAAGCGGTATCCACCTTTATCAAATCAGCAACCATCCCATGAATTCCACTTATTAATCCATTATCTTTTCCGGATTCCTCCAAAACTACCTGTACACCGGAATTCACACCTTCGAAACGCTTCTCCAAGTCTTCAAGTGTTTCAAGACGAGATTCTTTGCGACTCCTCAATTGCTGCTGATTGTTTATATTAATACCAACAGATTGAATCTCTGCATTTAAGACTTTTACCTGTTCGTTGGTTCCGGACATGGAGACCTCAAGGTATTCAATCTTGTTTAATACCCTGTTTCTTTGTTCCGTAAGAGCCTGCCTTTCATTTTCTATACGTTCCAGTTCCGATGATATCTCTTCCTGGCGTCTTAGCAATTTAGTTTCCCTGTTACCAATGGTGTCTCTTTCCGCACTTAAACCGCCTATTTCGTTTTGAAGACTGGAGCCTCTGTGCAGTATATCTATAACCTGCTTTTTATTCTCGTCAGTCTGTTGCTGAAGGACGTCACACTCATACAAATACTGTTTTAACTCTGTTTCCTTAGTTGATAAATTATTGTTGCCCTCTAACAAATCCTGCTGTATTCTTTCTATATCCTTTCCCAAATCACAAATACCACTTTCTGCCTCTTTAATTTTACCTTTAAGCACATCAGTATATTTCTCGTATTTGTCCTTTTGGATATTCAGACCCTCTATAGTCTTATGGTTAAATTCTATCCTATCGTGTGTATTCGTAATTTTTGCATCCAGATTAGTCATATTAATCTGAGCCTGTTCGAGGCATGATGCGAGTTTATTCATATTATTTTGCAGGCTGTCTCTTTTCTCCTCCATTTCCTTAATGTTAGAAAGTGTTTCCTGGCACTGATGCTCAACCTGCTGTATCTGTTCCTGAACAATTGATCTTTCATCCTTAAACATCTTATATTTCTTCAAAGAGAGCTTTATCCTTAACTCTTTTAATCTGGCCACACGCTCATTATATTTGCGGGCCTTCGCCGCCTGGAGTTTTATAGAACGAAGTTGCTTCTGTACCTCTTCCACTATGTCTTTTAAGCGGAGCAGGTTTTGTTCAACCTTTTCCAGCTTTAACATTGTCTCTCTTTTTTTAGTTTTGTATTTACTGATACCTGCCGCCTCTTCAAAAATAAAGCGTCTTTCCTGCGCGTTTGCCTGTAATAGGGATTCGATCTTTCCCTGCTCCATAATTGAGTAACAACTACCCCCTACTCCAGTACCTAAAAATAGTTCCTTGATATCCTTTAAGCGGCAAAGCTGCTTATTTATTAAATACTCAGATTCTCCTGATGTATAAAGGCGTCTCGCAATACACACCTCCTCATATTCTACCGGTAACAAATCTCTGTCATTCAGAAAAGTCAGTGAGGCTTCTGCATATCCCATAGCTGGCCGTGTATTAGTGCCATTAAAGACAACATCCATCATTTCGTTACCCCTTAACGATTTCGCACTTTGCTCCCCGAGTATCCACTTAAAAGCATCAACAACATTACTCTTCCCACATCCGTTAGGACCGACAATACCGTTAATGCCTCTTTCAAACTCAAAACATGTTCTATCTGAGAATGACTTAAAGCCAAATAATTC
>JBHHYW010000547.1:0-2240 GCA_046757745.1 Candidatus Scalindua sp. | reverse complement strand
ACAATGTTAACAAGCTATGCTGGGTTATCACCTTTGATGAAATATCTTAATAAAACCCAAGTTTGACACTTCCGAGCGAAAAAAGCATTAAAATTGGCGCAATCACGCACGAAATGGGGGGTGCTGGGTTCAGATTCTGAAAAAGCGTAGATACAACCTACCTCTTGACATTCAGGCAAAGAATAGTTATATTATGGGGGAAAAATAATATTTAAAGTAGGACATCAGGATGGCGCGTTTTCGAAAAACAACTTCAAAAAAGAATACCTATCTACAACTGGTTGAATCTTATCGTAATGCTAACAAGCAACCGGCTACTCGAGTACTGGCAAATCTGGGTAATATCTCCACTTTAACAGAGGAACAAATAGAACGTCTGACCATCTCTTTTATAAAAGCGGTGGGTATGGAAGACAAATTTCAAATGAACAATTTTACAGCGGGCAAAGGTTATCACTATGGCAGTTGCCTGCCAGTTATTGCCTTATGGAATCAACTCAATTTGGAAAAAATAATCAATAACGCCTTGCCCAAAAAAGTAACGATACCCGTATCTCAAATAAGTCTTATCCAGACCGCCAATCGTTTTTCACAACCTGGGAGTAAATTGGCTTGTTACCGTTGGTACGAAAATTCGCTATTTTCACAATTAAAGAATTTCATCAATTTTCCCGATGACCAGCGCGAGAAATTACATACCTATTATCGTTCGTTAGATTATTTATACCAGGCAAAGTCATCCATTGAACAAGAGCTCTATTATAATTTTAACAGCTATAATCAAGAGAATAATTTGATATTTTACGATCTTACTTCTGTTTACTTTGAAGGCGATCAGGCAGAAATGGCCGTTAAAGGTTACAGCAGAGATCACCGTCCTTTGGCGGATCAAATTGTTGTTGGTCTTGTTTTGAATGAAGCTGGCATTCCTATTGCGCATCATGTATTTGAAGGCAATACTTTAGACAAAGAGACCGTGGATAAAGTTGTTTCAGATCTGGAAACTCGCTTTGCCATAAAAAATGTGATATTTGTTGGAGACCGGGGGCTGTTAACGAGCTCAAATATCGCCTCAGTCAAAAGCCATGGTTATAACTACATCATGGGCATGCAGAGACGAAATAGACGAATAATAAACTATCTAATAGAAAAAATTCCATTGAGTGAAAAAGAGATAAAATCAAATGAACTGGTCATAAAAGAAGTGGGCTATTCGGATTTGTCAGAAAGTTTTCAGCAGGAATACGATGATTCGGTCAGATTTATCTTATGCTATAATAAAGCGATAGCCGATAAAAATAAACAACGACGAGAAAGAAATTTATTAAGAGTTTCGAAATTATTGGATGAGACTTCCCAACAAGGGACCTTAGCCCAGATAAAAGAATCGTTTCATAAGTTAAAATCGTTTTTATCAAAATATAAAATGACCAGGTTTTATAAAATTGAGATTGAAAAAGAATCCTCAACTGATGCTGAAGATGAAATATATCAATTAAAAGTAGAACGAAATGAAGCTGCGATTTCGCTGGAGAAAAGTCTGGATGGCAAGTTTTTCATCCAAACAGAAGTAAATTCAGAAAAATTAACTAAACAACAAGTTGTTGACTCCTACAAATCATTGCAGAAAGTGGAACGCGCATTTAATGTGGCAAAGAATGAAATTGATATTCGTCCGGTTTATGTCCGCCGGGAAACACGCATAAAAGGTCATGTCATGATTTGTTTTTTATCTTTATTGATGGAGATACTAATTGAAAAGAAATTATATGAATTGTTCCCTGACATGCTGGATACAGAAAATAAGAAAAGAGTAGACAGAAAATCACCGCGTGATGATAATGATGGTTTAACGATGACGGTTTTGATGGAAGAGTTGGACACCGTCCGTCTGGTGCCTTTATATATTAATGGCAATGAAAGAGCCAATTATATTTCCACGAGCATAAGTAACAATGTCAAGAAACTGCTTTCTGCTTTAGGAATCGTAAATTCATCAGACCCGAAATATCTTCGATTTCGAGCGCCAAAATCAAACGGGAATAAAGATCAATTAAAACTTAATTTGTGATGAGGATAATGAAGAATTTTAGGAAAAATGGAAATTGTAGTACAACTCGTTTTGTTGGGACGGGATAACTATCTGTTTTTGTTAATCCAGTTCCTCGGAAGTGTCAAACTTGGGTTCAATTGATTACCGACCGTGTCTGAATCTTCTTCGCTGGTCGCTTTTCTACTGT
>JBHHYW010000546.1:0-2241 GCA_046757745.1 Candidatus Scalindua sp. | reverse complement strand
AATGTCGGCGCTGCAACAGAGGCAGAGATGAAGGAAAAGAAGGCACGAATAGAGGATGCGATGCATGCTACTAAAGCTGCTGTTGAAGAAGGAATCCTGCCGGGAGGAGGAGTAGCGCTTATAAGATCAGCGAAAGCCTTGAAAAAAGTAGAGGCAGAGCTTGATGAAGATGAAAAGATTGGGTTAAACATCATACGAAAATCCCTGGAAGTACCGCTCAGGCAAATTGCTGATAATGCCGGCCTGAACGGTATATTGGTTGTTCAAAAGGTAAAAGATTTAGAAGATAACTCCGGTTTTGATGTCACCAGCGAGAAGTATACAGATTTGGTTAAGGCTGGTGTGATAGACCCGGCAAAGGTTACAAGAGCAGCGCTTCAAAATGCAGCAAGTATTGCGGGGTTGCTACTGACGACAAATGCAATAGTTAGCGATGCTCCGGAAGAAGAGGAAAAGAAATAAAAAAAGAAGTAGACATTGAATTAATGTAAGAAATTTTATATTATAAAAGCCATCTTTGTATAAGATGGCTTTTTTCATTTTACTAATACTATACCCAAATTGAGCGATAATTACGCAACCTAACGGATACGGCTACACAAATCGCTCAATTTGGGTAGTATTAAAACCGGTACGATATGGATTTAAAACAATTGGGCAGGGAAATAGTTGAGGCATCGTATAAAGAGGGAGAGTTTATCTTAAGCTCCGGCAGGAGTAGTACATATATATTCGACAAATACGCATTTGAAACCCGTCCAAATCTGTTGGATGCTATTGCAGATGGCATGGAGAAGATGCTTAATAGCGATGTCTCGAGAATAGCCGGGATGGAATTGGGTGGTGTGCCTCTTGCAACTGCACTCTCACTCAAGACAGGCCTCCCTTTCGTTATTGTAAGAAAAGGTAAGAAAGGATATGGTATTGATCGGCCAATAGAAGGAGACCTGATTTCTGAGGACAGGGTTGTTATTGTTGAGGACATTGCAACTACCGGTGCACAGGCGTTGTTGGCGGCAGAGGCAGTCGAGCATGCAGGAGCAAAAGTATCAAGTATTCTTTATGTAGTTGACAGGGAAGAGGGTGCAAGAGAGGGGATTGAGAGTAAAGGTTACAGGTTTGAGACATTGTTTACTAAGTCAGGATTGGGTGTGGGATGAAGAAGAAAAAGAAAATAAACAGTAAATATGATAAATACCAGAGTCCGTTGGCCGAGAGATATGCCAGCGAAGAGATGAGCTATAATTTCTCAGATCAATTGAGATATAGTACGTGGCGAAAACTCTGGATTGCATTAGCGGAGACGCAGCGAGCCCTTGGAATTAAGGCAATAACTAAAAAGCAGATCGATGAAATGAAAAAATTCCGGGATAAGATAAACTTTGATGAGGCAAGGAAACATGAAATCAGGGTGAAACATGATGTGATGGCGCATGTTCATGCTTTTGGTGATCAGTGTCCTGCCGCAAGCTCGATAATTCATTTGGGCGCTACAAGCGCATACGTTCAGGATAATTCAGATTTGATACTGCTTAAGAACGGCATGAAGATTCTGTTGAAAAAACTGGTTAATGTCGTTGATGCACTTGTTGTGTTTGCTCATAAGAATAAAGACTTGATTACCCTGGGTTACACTCATTATCAACCGGCTCAGCTTACGACAGTTGGAAAAAGGGCATGTCTATGGATGCAGGACTTTATTATTGATATAGAAGACCTGGAAAACCGGATAGATAATCTAAGATTCAGAGGCGCTAAGGGTACTATTGGCACACAGAACAGCTTTATGGCTCTGTTTAATAATGACGAAAAGAAGGTGAAGGAGCTTGACAGTCAGATATCAAAGAAAATGGGATTCGACAAGGTTCTTCCGATTACGGGACAGGTTTATACCAGAAAGATTGACAGTCAGGTTTCAGATGTTTTATCGGGCATTGCTCAATCCGCTCATAAATTTGCAAATGATCTCAGGTTGTTGCACAATTTAAGAGAGATTGAAGAACCGTTTGGTAAAAAGCAGATAGGTTCCTCTGCCATGCCATATAAAAGAAACCCTATGCGTTGTGAAAGGGTGACGTCTTTGGCCCGGTACATAATTTGTGATAGTGTAAATACTGACCTTACGAGTGGGGCTCAGTGGTTTGAGAGGACACTTGATGATTCTGCAAACCGTCGGCTTGTGCTGCCGGAAATGTTTATTGCGACTGATGCAATGCTGGATATTGTTCTTGGTGTTGTCAG
>JBHHYW010000545.1:0-2253 GCA_046757745.1 Candidatus Scalindua sp. | reverse complement strand
AATGACGGGAGTCGTAAGACTTACTGGCGCTACTCCAAACTTGGGGAACCACTGGAAAACCACAGACTGGAATAAAGTGAAGACCGAAGTGCGAAGGCTTCAGATGCGTATTGCAAAGTTTTTGCTCATTGGCCAAGTCCTATTCCCCACGATGGATACTTGAAGCGGATATAAAAGCCTGTTTTGATTGGATAGATCACAACTGGCTACTGTATAATATTCCTGTGGATAAAAGGATTTTAAAGCAGTGGCTTAAATGTGGTTACTTACAAGAGAGGAAGCTATTTCCGACAAAAGCCGGTACTCCTCAGGGAGGTATTATTTCTCCCACGTTGGCTAACATGACTCTTGATGGTCTTGAAAAAGCGATCAAGGATTCATGCCCACGTAGAAGAAAAGTGAACTTCATCAGGTATGCTGACGATTTTATCGTCACTGCCGATAGCAGAGAACTTTTGGAGAACAATATTATTCCTGCAATAAATGATTTCCTTAAACCGAGAGGTTTAATGTTATCACCGGAGAAAACCGGGATTGTCAGAATAGAAGAAGGATTTGACTTTTTGGGTCAAAACCTTCGTAAATACCGTGACAAGTTAGTTATAAAACCATCGAAGGATAACTATATGAGTTTCTTAACGAAAGTAAGAAACACCATAAAGAGTTGTCACGGGTGGAAAACTGAAGATATGATAAAGAAGCTAAACCCTATGATCGTAGGTTGGGCTAATTATCATAGAAATATTCAAGCTTCTAAGGTTTTTAGTTTTGCCGATACAATAATCTTTCAATCACTGAATCGTTGGATAAAAAGGAGACATCCGGAGAAATGCTGGTGGTGGATTATTAAGAAGTATTTTAATAATCTCAAGTTGAACAAACTTCATCACAAATGGATATTCTCTTGCTGGGTCAAAAAAAGAAGCGGAACAAAGAAAATTCTTGAATTGATCAAGCCCTCCTCTATAAAACTGGTCAGGTACATTAAGATCAAGGGGAAATCTAATCCCTTTGACCCTCAGTATACAGACTATTTTAAAATGAGAAGGTTTTTAAAAAACTGTTATCCAATTAATTCTAACAGTTTAACCGCCGAGTTCCTTTAATAGGGAACTATACAGGGGCTTGAGCTGTGTGCGGGGAGACTCGCTTGCTCAGTTCTTAGGGGGCGACGGAGGGGCAACCCTCCCGATCTACCCGGTACATTCAGGACAAACTTCAATATTTTAACATCTTACCGTAAAGGGGCTTGCTAATATATGACTACATAGATAATAATCGGACTTCTTATTGTTATATTGATAGTGGCTTTAAAGATATGTAAGCTTTTAGAATCATTTAAACATAATAATGAAGTGCTTACAGCACAAGAGGCTTACAATCCTATAAACCGTGTTGAAACAGAAACAAAAAGTATAGATGGTAGGGTTCAAGAGCTTGAGGAAATAGTCCGTGATTTAAAGTACGAGATTAGACCTATAGTGGAGGGGTTAAACGGTATTCAAAACATACTAATAAACCAAAAATGAAACTACTTATAGGACATACAAAATGGAATAATGACAGGCTACTCCTTGATTTGTGATTAGTGCTGTATGAAAGTGTTTGTTGTTGACAAATATTGATAAAGCTAATAAAAATGGTAATGATTAAATACCTAATCCTAATCAATAGAATGTTCTGCTTGTCATTGTAAAATATATTTGCACAAGTAATAATAAATCAAAAGAAAATGATGAAATATGCTTATATTTGAATGGGATCCAAACAAAGCCAAAAAGAACATAAAAATACATGACATATTTTTTGATGAGGCAAGCACAGTTTTCAAAGATACCTTATCATTAACGATTTATGATCCTCTACATTCAGATGAAGAAGATAGATTTGTTTTGATTGGAAATTCTTATAAAAATCGTCTTCTGGTAGTTGTTTATACAGAAAGAGAAGATAAAATCAGAATAATAAGCGCAAGAAAATCAACAAAAAAAGAAAGGAAGCAATATGAAGAAAATGCGAAAAGATCAAGATATGCTTGAAGAATATGATTTCAGCAACGGGGTTCAAGGGAAATATGCAGAAAAATTTGAAGAAGGAACAAATGTTGTTGTTATTGATCCAGATGTTGCAAAATTCTTCCCTGATCATGATTCTGTAAATCAGGCATTACGTTCATTGACTGGAATTATTAAAAGTCAAAAAAGCCTAACACCTATAAGGCCCCCGTTTGTCAAGCACAAAACTTCTCCTGTG
>JBHHYW010000544.1:0-2257 GCA_046757745.1 Candidatus Scalindua sp. | reverse complement strand
TGGCATGGCTTCTCTTGCATTTTGCATCAAATTGAGAAAAACCTGCTTCAGCCTGTTACTGTCTCCAAACATCTTTATCTCAGTTGGCAGCAAATTCTTTATTATCTCAATATTTTCATTCTTCATTGTATATCCAATCATAGTTATTACGTCCTCGATTATCTGGTTTGTATCAAAGATTTTCCTTGATCTTGGAGTTTGTTTCGTAAATTCAAGCAAGCTGCCTGCTAAAGTGGATATACGTTCAAACTCTTTGATAAGTGTCTCGTAAGTCTTTTTCTTGGGATCAGTATCATTTGTTTCGACAAGGAATATCTGCAACCATCCCGACACATATGACAGAGGGTTATTGATTTCATGAGCAATTCCAGGAACTATTTCCTCCAGACACGATACTTTATTCAAGAATTGTGTATAGCTTTTCCCTTCACAATCTTTTTCTACCAGAATATGCAATCCGGATACATCCCCATTCTCATCATAAGAGGGAGATACAGATATTTTCTTCCCGGATTCACATAATCTGAATATTTTAGGATTTCCCTTTTCTACCACTTTGGATTCCTCAACAGATACCGAAAAGGCATCGTACCATCTGGCCCCAATTAGACTGGAATTCAAATCGCCATTATTATGGCTCACAGACTTTATAATTCCCTCTCTGTCAGTCACAACAATCCCCATTACGTTTTCACTTTCAAACATAAAGCCCGAAACTCTCCTTTCATTTTAATGCAGAGACATTTTCCCGAACCATGCACAGTCTTGTTGATATTTTAGATGCACAAAGAATTACAGACTGCACCCTAATAGTTTTATATCGGGTTTCTTTATTTTTTCTGTATTCTCTGTGCATTTTATATGTCAGCAAAAAGAACGATTACCAAATGTGTATTTCTTGTTCCAGTGAAACATTGTATTTCTTTTTAATTGTTTCTTTAATTATCTTTATGAGTTCAAGTATATCAGCGCTGGTAGCATCTCCTGTGTTTACTATGAAATTTGCATGTTTTTCTGAAACAACAGCGCCTCCTACCTTCTGCCCTTTAAGATTTGCCTTTTCTATAAGTTCCGCAGCCTTAAAGTGTTGTGTATTTTTAAATATGCTGCCGGCATTAAATGTTGATAAAGGTTGTCTCTCCTTCTTTTCTTTATAGATTTCATCCATCTTTTCAAGAACTACTTCTATTTTTGATTCCTTAAGCTCGAATTCCGCATCAACAACTATTTGCCTACTAAGATTACACCCACGATATGCAAACTCAACATCCTTGCGATTGAGATTTGTAATCTTGCCATCAAAAGTCATTGTAGTCATAGAGCTTATCGTATCGCTTATATCACCATATTTCCCTCCGGCATTCATCATTACGGCGGCGCCTACAGTACCAGGGATCCCCACTAATCCTTCCAGGCCTTTCAATCCCGATAAGGCACTCTTCCGAATAAGCCAGGGAAGACCCGCACCTGCCCCTGATAACACGTGTCTGCCATTTATTTTTATCTCTTTGAAATCAACTCCACCTAAATGAATCACCACACCTTTAACTCCATTATCATTAACAAGGATGTTAGTTCCTTTCCCAAGAATGAATACCTTTTTCTGCTCATCTTTACAGAATTGGAGCACTTTCTTAAGCTCTGATGTATTCCCTGGCTCCACAAATATCTCTGCTTCACCCCCTGTCTTGAAAGAAGTATATCTTTGCAAGGGTACGTTATACCTGAATATTTCATCAATAATTTCCGGACTACTAATCATGTTCATTTTCGAGATAGTCTTTTAAACCATGAGCAGCTTTCCATATATCACCTGCTCCCAGGACCATTATAATATCATTCCTTTTCACACTTGAACGCAGACCGCTTACAATCTCAGGAATATTTTTAATACATTTAACATCACCACCTCTCTCCTGCAATTCACGTTTAAGATCCAGCGAACTAACAGATGCCATTTCTATATCCGAATCTCTTGCAGCGTAAATGTCAGCAATAATTACTTTGTCAGCAAGCGTGAGTGCCATAGCAAATTCTTTCAGAAGAAGTTTTGTGCGATTATGCTGATGCGGCTGAAAAACACACCATATCCGCTGTGAAGGGTATATCGACCTTGCAGTTTCCAATGTTGTTTTGATTTCTGTAGGGTGGTGGGCAAAATCATCAATAATCGTAATCCCATTCTTACTACTGATAGTCTGAAAACGTCGACTTACACCATTAAATAATGCCAACGCTTTTTTTACAATTTTTGCAT
>JBHHYW010000543.1:0-2263 GCA_046757745.1 Candidatus Scalindua sp. | reverse complement strand
TTTCTTACACGTATAGGATCATGGTTCTCCCGATTTCCCTGTTCGTATGGACTTATGTGTAAATTGTGAAGAAAAACCTCATTTCCTCTTATTTGTGCATAACTTTCCCCAATACTTACATTTCTATTACGAATTGATTTTACTTCTGTACCTTTTAAAGCAATCCCCGCTTCAATTTTTTCAATAATTTCGTAATTAAAGCGAGCCTTTTTGTTAGTTGAAATAATTTCCATGTTGACAAACCAATATAATGTTAATTATATTAGCAAATATATCATCAAGTTTCAAGAGTTATTACACTTATAGCCGAAGTGGCGGAATTGGCAGACGCGTTAGGTTCAGGACCTAATGTCCGCAAGGATGTCGGGGTTCGAATCCCCGCTTCGGCATATCTTATCTCGCAGAAAACACTTAAACTTCTTATTAATATACATTTATGATTAGTTTTCACATCTAAAAATCCTCTTGTACCGTCAACTGCCAGTATGACATCTTCCTGAGTTTGCATAATAAAGGACATCTGCCAATTCGGCAGTATGACTAAATCTCATTCTTTTAGCACAAAAAAGTATTTCCTGATTTTTCTATACCAAAAGTACTATGATCTGTTGACAGCATACGTTTTAGGAAAAAACCAAAGGCAAAAAACTCAGATATAAAATAAGAATATCACATCAGGCATTTTTTTTGCAGTGGTAAGTTAATTCCAACTAAAAATATAAAAACTTATTTTAACTATAGCACAGCCGTGAAAAAGGAGGTTTTTAGATATGGCCGAAAAGAAAAAAATTGTTTTTAACCAGGACGCATTTGACGCTTTGAAGAAAGGTATTAATCAACTCGCATCCGCTGTCAAAATAACCTTGGGCCCACGAGGGAGAAACGTAATACTGCAAAAAAGTTTTGGGTCGCCCACAATTACGAAGGATGGTGTCACAGTAGCAAAAGAGATAGAACTCGAAGATCATATAGAAAACATTGGGGCTCAAATGGTAAAATCTGTAGCTTCAAAGACGAGTGATGTTGCTGGTGATGGCACTACTACCGCGACAGTACTTGCAGAAGCCATATTCCTGGAGGGATTGAAAAACGTAGTCGCAGGCGCAGATGCAATGGCACTCAAACGAGGTATCGAAAAAGCCGTTGATAAGGTGGCAGAGACTTTGAAAGCGATGAGTATCCCCGTAAAAGGCAGAAAAGAAATAGAGCAGGTTGGCACTGTATCGTCAAATCATGACACCGAGATAGGCAAGATCATTGCCGATGCGATGGAAAAAGTAGGTAAGGACGGTGTTATTACGGTTGAGGAGGGCAAGAGTTTACAGACTGAATCAACATGGATTGAGGGCTTACAATTTGATAAAGGATACCTTTCCCCTTATTTTGTAACCGACCCTTCAAAGATGCAAGTGATCCTGGAAGACCCTTATATACTTATTCACGAAAAGAAGATTTCTTCAGCAAAGAATATTTTACCTATTTTAGAAAAAGTTGCGCAAAGTGGCAAGCCTCTATTAATAATCGCGGAAGATATTGAAGGTGAAGCATTAACCCTCCTGGTAGTCAACAAACTTCGTGGAACACTAAAATGTGCGGCAGCGAAGGCGCCTGGTTTTGGCGATAGAAGAAAGGCAATGTTGCAGGATATTGCGATACTTACCGGTGGACAGGCTATCTTTGAAGACTTGGGCATAAATATGGAAGGAGTAGAGCTTAAAGACCTCGGAAGGGCGAAGAAGATTGAAATCGACAAAGAAAATACTACTATTATAGAGGGCGCAGGCAGTAGCAAAGAGATACAGGGAAGAATAGCACAAATACGAGCAGAAATACAGAGTACTACCTCAGACTACGATATAGAGAAACTGGAGGAAAGACTTGCAAAGTTGACTGGCGGTGTGGCGCTTATTAATGTTGGCGCAGCTACTGAGAGTGAAATGAAGGAAAAGAAAGCCAGAGTGGAAGACGCCTTACACGCTACCAGGGCGGCTGTTGAAGAGGGCATACTGCCTGGTGGAGGAGTGGCCTTTATGCGTGCAATTGGCAAACTGAAAGCGTTGAAACTAAAGGGAGATGAATCAACAGGGGTTGATATTGTACGCAGGGCATTATCTGCACCTCTAAGCCAAATTGTTGAAAATGCAGGTGAAAATGCGCCAATCGTTGTGGAAAGAGTCGCGAATGCCGAGGGAAATGAGGGTTATGATGCAAGCAAATCTAAATATTGTGATATGGTTAAGCAGGGCATTGTAGATCCGACTAA
>JBHHYW010000542.1:0-2264 GCA_046757745.1 Candidatus Scalindua sp. | reverse complement strand
TTAGCGACTGTCTGCAGGTCGTCTATGTTGTAGAGGTAGACATTGTCTATCTTTGCTATTTTTGGGTCTATATCTCTGGGTACGGCAATGTCTATAAGCAGCATGGGGTTACCCCTGCGTGTCTTAATAGCACTCTTTATGTGTTCTGTGTGGATTACAGGTCGGGGGGATGCGGTAGAACTGATGACTATGTCTGCCTGTGGGAGATAATCATCAAGGTTTTCGTAATTTATGGCCTTCCCGTCATATTCTTCAGCAAGGGACTTTGCCTTGTCGTAGTTTCTGTTTGCTACTATTGCCGTCTTTGCGCCGCGCTCCACCAGGTGTTTTAAGACAAGCTCACACATCTCACCTGCGCCAATAATAAATATGGTCTTGTCAGAGAAATCTTTAAATACCTTGATAGCAAGATCAACTGCTACCGTGCTCACAGATATATTGCCTTTGCCGATGCTTGTCTTTGTGTGTACGTCCTTGGCGACATTCAGGGAACGCTGGAAGAGCTGGTTAAGGATGCTGCCGGTTGTCTCTGCGGTAGTCGCTGTCATATACGCCTCCTTTACCTGGGAGATGATCTGTGTCTCACCAAGGACGCCTGAGTTGAGGCTGGAGGCAACGAAAAACAGGTGCCTGACGGCATTCATGTCCTGATGGTGATACATGTGGTCAGCAAATTTCTCCTTTGGCAGGCCATGAAATGCAGAAAAGAAATCCAGCAGGGCTTCCTTATTTAGAGAATTATCGGGTGACGTGGCGTATATTTCTACTCTATTGCAGGTAGACAGTATAACTGCTTCTGACAAAGGGAAAGATTGTGTAAAGGAAGACAATGCGATCGGCACTGATGAAGCGCTGAAGGCGATCTTCTCCCTTACTTCGACAGGGGCAGAGTCATGATTAAGACCAACAGTATGTAAGTTCATTTTGTATTAATTTCCATTTTGAGACCACAGATTTCACAGATGGCACAGATTTTCAAAATATTTTTTCTTTGTCTTATTCTTTTTTTATTATCAGTGAAATCTGCGTAATCTGTGGTTCCTGTCTTTAATTTAGTAATTTTTAAGATTTAACCTTCGCTATGCCGGGTGTTTCCGGTGCTATCTCCTGTTTGAGTGTTAACGAACCCTTTTCATAGCCATGTTTATGCCCCATTAAGAAGGGGCCGATAAATGTAAGTAATACAATAACAAAACCTGCTATAGTAACCACAGCTACCCTTGTTCCATGAAAGGAGGCTCCCAGTCTCAAGTGTAAGATTGCGGCATAAATGAGCCACGTAAGAGAGCCTAATAACACTTTAGGGTCAAGATACCAGAGTAAGCCTAGAATATTGGATGTCTTTGCCCATACAGTACCTGAAACAAGACCAATTGTCAGGAGAGGAAAGCCAAACGTGATAGTTTTCCACATTAGTGTATCAAGGGTTTCAAGAGAAGGTAAGCTTTCGAAAAGAGGGCCAAAGGCCTTTTTCTTTAACTGCCTCTCCTGCGTCAGGTACATTATGCTGAAGATAAAAGAAACTGTAAAAGAGGCATAGCCAAGGAATATCGGGATTATGTGGGCAAAGAGCCAGAATGTCTTTAAATTATAAGTCAGGGCCAGGTCGTTTCTTACTAGTGCGATCGAGGCAATCGAGAATCCGGTGACTATAGGCATCACAAATGGGGTGAGTGATTGCAGCCTGTATAAGAATTTGAGTATCACTGAGAGTAAGACAATAAGTGAGAGGTAGAATGTGGATGATTCAAAAAGGGTTGATATTGGTAACGTACCCGATCTTATGCTTACAACTATTAAGAATGTGCAGTGAAATGAGAGGCCTGTAAGGATAAAGTAATTGGATAACCTTTTGCTGAATGTTCCCGGACGGAATAAAGATCCTACCTCCCATATGGAATCCAGGATGTATAACATTATTGCGGCTATGAAAATGTATTGAATCGGACTGAGTATAATTATCATATCAATGTTGATTTATGTATATTATGCATGTATGTCTAAATGGCAGGTTATTAAGACATCCTTTAACACGTATTCATTGCGTAGTCAATATTGTGAATGACGCGTGTTCTTTCCAGTTTGTCCTGCAATATTTTGCCTCTATTTCCTCTGACACCAGTTAAAGTTATGCCTAAGTCAGGTAAATGTTTGCATAAAAAAAACTCAATTCAGGAGAAATGATTTCACTTATTTTAGTTTATAAGAAATATAGGAATTAATCAAACAAAAAAATGGCATCCTTTCGGCATCATTTTTTTTAT
>JBHHYW010000541.1:0-2267 GCA_046757745.1 Candidatus Scalindua sp. | reverse complement strand
CATATTATTATTGTAACCTGCCTGCAAACAAGCTTGAATTGTGGGCATTTATGGAATCTGACCGTATGAAGAACCTCGTCCTGAGAGAGTTTTATTCTGAAAGGAATGTTGTAATGGAAGAGAGGCGTCTTCGTACGGAAAATAGCCCGTTTGGCCTGTTGATAGAGCAACTTAATGCCGCCACATTTACGGCCCATCCTTATGGCTGGCCAGTTATTGGTTGGATGTCAGACATTGCAAATATGAAGAAAGCAGAGGTTGCCAAATATTTTAAGCAATTCTATTCATCAAACAATGCAGTTATAATCGTTGTTGGCGATATGAACCCTGATCAAGTTATCAAGCTTATAGAAAAATACTTTGGTGATATTCAACGCCAGCCACCACCACCAGAGGTTACGACTGTCGAACCCGAGCAAAGAGGAGAACGTAGAGTTTATGTAGAATATGACGCCAATCCCGTACTGTCCATAGCTTACCACAAACCTGCAGTCGGCCACCCGGATCAATATGTCTTTGATGTTATATCGGCAATTCTTTCAAATGGAAGAACTTCGAGGTTATATAAAAGCCTGATAGAAGAAAAACGTATTGCAGTAATGGCACATGCGTATGGAGGGCCATCCAAATATGCAGATTCCTTTATCTTCTTCTGTTCTCCGCGATATCCGCATACGGCAGAAGAGGTTGAAGGGGCGATATACGAAGAGCTGGAAAAGTTGAAAACTACACCGGTAACTACCCATGAATTACAAAAGATAAAGAACCAGTTGGAAGCAAATTTCATAAGAAGTCTGGAATCTGAGTCAGGACTGGCAAGTGAAATAGCATCATACGAAGCGATTTCCGGATGGAGATACATTAATACTCTTGTTGAAAAAACTCTAGCCGTAACTCCTGAGGATATTATGCGTGTTGCAAACAAGTATTTTAAAAAGACCAACAGAACGGTTGCAATCTTAGTGAATAAGAATAAAGGAAAGGAACCAACTGATGAAAACAATAAAAGCTGAACTTTCACTAAGCAATCTATTTGTTTTAATTCTCATATTGTCAAGTCTTTTTATTGTGCAGGCAAAAGTGCTTTTTGCGTATGATGAACATAGCGGACAGACGATTGAACCTGTGATAACTGAACCTCAATCGGAGGGAGCAAGGATAGTTTCTAAATTTAAGTACAAACCAATTGAGTTCACTCCGCCAAAACCTGAAAGGCTGGTTTCGGACAATGGCATGATCCTTTACCTTCTCGAAGACCACGACTTGCCGGTTTTTAGAATTACTGCCCGCTTCAAGACGGGCGCCGTTTACGAGCCAAAAGAAAAGGCAGGGCTTGCGAATCTGGTTGGCAACGTAATGAGAAGGGGTGGCACAAAGACAAGAACGCCCGAACAGATGAATGAAGAGTTGGAATTTATCGCGGCATCTGTTGAGACGCAGATTGGGAGAGAATCTGGCGGAGCTTCCCTTTCTACAATGAAGAAGGATATTGATAAGGGACTGGAGATTTTCTCCGATGTACTGATGAATCCCGCTTTTCCAGAGGACATGATCAGGAAGGAAAAGGACGAAATACTGGAAGATATCAGAAGGGAAAATGACACTCCCAGACAGATCATTTTCAGAGAGTTCAGAAAGATATTGTATAAGGCAGATCATCCATACAGCAGAAAAACAATAGGGTACAAGGATACCATAAAAAATATTACCAGAGATGACATGATTGCTTTCCATAAAAAGTACTTTCACCCAAATAATGTTATTATGGGTATATCAGGTGATTTTGATACCCAGGAAATATTAGAAAAGTTAAAGGCCGTTTTTGCAGAATGGGGAAAAGTTGAGATAGATTTTCCGGAAGTGCCTGCCGTGGAGAAGGAATTTCAGAGGTCTGTAAATTACATTTACAAGGATATTAACCAGGCCAATGTGGTTTTTGGACATCTTGGTATACATAGATTGAGTAAGGATTATTTCCCGATTAAGATATTAAGCTTTATACTCGGAAGTGGAGGTTTTACAGCCCGAATCCCAAGCAAAGTACGTTCAGATGAAGGATTGGCGTATTCAGCATACAGCGCTTTTCATGTACCAAGAGATCTTGGTTTCTTCTTCGTGTCGTGTCAGACCAAGAGTGAGTCAACCGTAAAGGCCATAACCCTTGCCCTGGATGAGGTAAGGAAAATCAGGGAAGAATATGTTGAAGACGACGAATTAGAATTAGCAAAGGATACCTATATAAATCAATTTATCTTTAAATTTACATC
>JBHHYW010000540.1:0-2274 GCA_046757745.1 Candidatus Scalindua sp. | reverse complement strand
GTCTTAGTGGTTGCGATAGCGCTTTTGGATTGATTAATCCGAAACTGGCCACTTCAAATTATCCATTCAGGGAGCTTTCCGGTGTCGGGGTTGCTTTTATGCTTGCCTGGGCACTGGGGCAAAGTGTGTCAACCAATACTGATCATTTGTCTGAGCGTGTTGGTCGGACAGGTAACAAAAAAGTTGCAAATGAGTTTAAAGATTTTCTTATGAGTGCTATGGGATTGGCAGCATTAGGTACAATTGCTGATATAGTTCCCTTAAAGCAGGAAAACAGGATATTGGCAAAATACGGACTTAGTTCTCTACAGCATTCTGAAAATCCGGGAATTAAGGCATTAAAAGAAATTGCAGGGCTTAATGGTAAAAAGATTTATTCTTATCATGTTGGATTCTATTTAGGGCCGAGAATTAACGCTGCCGGCAGAGTGGGAGATGCAAAGAAGGGTGTTGAAATGTTGACGGCAAAGTGTGCGGATACAGCAAAGGAGATTGCATTATATTTAGAAAGTGAAAATAAGAGAAGGCAGAAAATACAAAGTGATATACTGGAATCGGCAAGAAAGAAAGTACTAAATGAAGTAGATTTCAACTCTGATATGGCAATTATAATATCAGATGACAACTGGCATCAAGGGGTGATAGGGGTTGTAGCTTCAAGGCTGGCATCTGAATTTCACAGGCCGGTCATTATAATTGCGATCGATGGCGAAGTAGGGCATGGCTCTGCGCGATCCATTCCTAATTTTCATTTACACAATGCGTTACTAAAATGTCAGGAGCTTTCCACAGACCGGAAGTTGCTTATTTCATTCGGTGGTCATGCACAGGCAGCCGGGTTGAGAATATTAAAAAAAGATATTCCAGCGTTTAAGAAGATATTTAGTACTATTTCAAAAGGAGAGTTGGAAGAAGAAGATTTAATTCCAGCGTTAAATATAGATATTGAAGTTAAGTTGTCATCAGTTTCAAGATCTTTATTAGAAGAGTTAAAATGTTTGTTACCTCATGGAGAAGGCAACCCTGTTCCTGTCTTTGCCACCAGAGATGTGAGTATTGTTGGTCAGATACGTCGTTTTGGGGTTCATGGTAAGCACCTGGGCTTCTATGTGCGCCAGGGAGGCGTTTCGTTCAAGGCAGTTGCATTTGGAATGGGAGATAAGATTGATGTACTTAAGGAAAATAATGGAAATTATTCTATATCTTATGTACTAAGGTCTCCATTCAGGAAAGAAGCGGATAATTGGTCTAACTATAGTGGGATGTATAAAGGAGATGTGGAACTGGAAATAAAAGATATTTCATAATCAATTTGCATATGAGGAATTCCCGCCTTACAAACTGGCGGACAGGCAAGAATTGGGGAAATACCCTAATCCCTTAATATTTATAAATTCTGACTTGTTCGGGTTAAGATATTTCTACTTGAAAACAAAATAACGTTCTATTAACATAACATACTAATATAAAAATATAAAAAGAGGGTAGCTTGAGCATACAAGGCCTCATATCAATACAACTATGGGTTTTTGGCCTGGGACTCATTATAGGAAGCTTCTTAAATGTTTGTATTCATAGAATACCCGAAGGAATCTCACTAGTATGGCCGGCCTCTAAATGTGTTTATTGCAATAAACGCATAGTATGGTACGATAATATCCCGGTTTTAAGCTATCTTTTTCTAAGAGGTAAGTGCCGGCATTGTCAACGTAAGATATCTGCTCAATATCCAATAGTAGAGTTCTTCACGGGTATTGTTTTCCTGCTTGTATTTCGTAGTGTGTTAGTAGTAAGCGGTGGTATTATTTGTGCTTATATCTTTTCCATAATATTTTGCTGCCTTCTTATTGTTGGTTCTTTCGTAGATTTAAGACTTCACATCATACCAAATGAAATCACGTATACGGGGTTGGTTTTAGCTCCTATAGCCAGCCTTTTGTGTACTGGATTTCATAATTTGAACAGTTCATTAGGCTATTTTAATAATAGTGTTAACCAATGGGTAGACTCTTTTCTGGCATCATTGATAGGAATATTGGTTTCCGGGGGGTTAATCTTTCTATGTGGTGTGTTTGGTAAGTTAGTATTCAAAAAAGATGCAATGGGATTTGGTGATGTGAAGCTTATGGGCATGATAGGCGGGTTTCTAGGATGGAAGATTGGTGTTGCAACTTTCTTTTTAGCCCCTTTTTTTGGTTTATTGTTTGGCCTGCCCAGGCTTATTCTTAAAAGAGGCAATGTGATTCCTTACGGTCCGTTTTTGTCACTGGCAGC
>JBHHYW010000539.1:0-2286 GCA_046757745.1 Candidatus Scalindua sp. | reverse complement strand
CTAAAGAAATTAATGGAAAATACAATGCCGATATCGTAGTATCAGACAATGACGCGCAGAAAATCTTTCAAGCTGACAGCAAAGGCGGCATCCTCGGCGAGGCCAAGGTAGTGGTTGTTATTGATTAACAATAACCCAACTTGGTCAAGGCAAAGCTGAGCTTATCTCACGTATGTTCCGGCTCAACCAGGGTGTTAAATGAAAGTTGAGCACAGAAGAAGGTTCATATTTCAGGAATCTCAAATTAAAGGGAAGGATGGTTGAAGCGTTAGCACACACCCATCAATTAAATAAAAACATTGTTGACGGGTTTGCTACCTGCTTAGCTCAATTAGTTCAAGGGATTCAACCCTTGAAAAATGCTTGATATTGCCGGTAATAAACGGAATCTTATGTGCAGCGCATATAGCCGCTATTAAGGTGTCTGGCATGCCTATGCCTGCTCCTTTTTTGTCCAACTTTGATTGTATATCCGCTGCCATTTTTGACGCAATAAAATCAAATGGGAGGATTTTGAATTGTTCGAAAAAACCATCAAGTTTCTTTTTTTTGCCCATTTTTATATGCCCAAGGCACAACTCAAAAGCCGTAATAGTAGTTATGCAGCAAGGCTCAAAATTATTAATTACCTTGACAAAGAGGTTGTAGCCTGGCTCTCTCTTTCTAAGGAAATCTATACACAAATCGGTATCTATACAGGCAGCCTTTTTTGCCATTCCTTCCATCCCTTTCTAATTTCCTTGAAGACATGTTCTGCCTCCTTATCTTTCCAGATACCAGCATATTTCATTAGATTAGACAACCTGTATTCAGCCTTTACAAGAGCTAATTCACCATTTTCCACAATGACTTTTAAGACATCGCCATCTTTAAGTTTCAACTTCTGTTCAAGAGCTTTGGGAATGGTTGCGGTACTTTTATATTTTAATCTGGTTTTTAACATCTCATACCACCGTTATAGAGTTAACAGCAATCTTTACATGTATGTTAAAAATAAAGCGTTTGCCCTGGATTGTCAAGAGAGATTTTATGATTGTCTGATTAAATGATTCCTTTTTCAAAAACTTAAGGAGAGGAGAAGATCAATATGAGCAAACAAATACCTCATATGTTTTTTGTTACTATCAAGAAAAAGTTATATAGCCTCATTATCATGGTTGCGTTCTTATGCATTATCGCTGTTCCCCCTTCATCTACATTAGCTGCCTCGAACTTAGAGGAGGGGATAAAGGAACTGGCACAGCAAATCTCAAACAATATGATCAAGACTGGAAAGAAGAAGATCGCCGTGGTGGAGTTTAGCGATCTGGATGGCATGATAACGGCCTTTGGTCAGCATTTGGCTGAGGAATTGATCACAGAGCTGTTTCTTGCCAGCCCCGGACAGTTTGAGGTAGTGGAGAGACGGCAGTTGATGAAGGTGCTGAGTGAGCAAAGGCTTACGATGAGCGGACTTCTTGATGCAAAGGCCATGGAAAGTGTGGGTAAGATATTAGGTATTGAAGCTATCGTTACAGGTTCAATGACAGACCTTGAGAGCAGTATTAAAATCAATGCCAGAATGATTGGGATTGAAACTGCCAGGGTCTTTGCAGTGGCAAGGACAAGCATTCCAAAAATAGGCATTGTGGCAAAACTTATGGCAAAAGAGGCCATTATCTCACAACCAAATCTTCAAACAATACCAAAAGCAACTGCTAATCTCTCTCCCTCTTCGGTATATACTAACAAAAATTCCAAAATATTTCATAAATACAATTGTTCAGAGCTAAATGCGGAAGGTGCAATAGAATTCGAGTCAGCACAAAGAGCAATTAAAGCCGGGGGTATGGCCTGCAGCCGTTGTAATCCGTCACAGCAGGAACAGGCAGGAGTGAAAGATGAACAAGGCGGTACATCATCTGTTCCTTCCTTCCAAAACAGTTTTTTAAGGGTTACGTTACAATCAATTAGCAAGTCAGAAGATGGGATGAGAGTCAACATCGTGCTTTTATTAAAAAATATTTCAAATGAGGATATTTTGTTAGCTCTACAATACAGTAGAAGCGTAAGTCTCCTTGGCAATCAGGGTATAGAATGGCTTCTTGATTATGCTAATGGTATAGAAACTATTACTAATTATGATGATAAAAAAAGTTACAGCGTGTTTAATCCAGGTACAGAAAACACAATTACTATAACCTTTAGATCAAGGGGAGAAGAATCAGATGAAACGATATTTGGCTTCAGTGCTAATATGTATAGATTCGTGAATAAATCTCCAACACGATTTTCAATTGGAATTAG
>JBHHYW010000538.1:0-2293 GCA_046757745.1 Candidatus Scalindua sp. | reverse complement strand
GTATTATCTTACTCCCTGACAGAAAGGCACAAACACGTGCAGCCTTTGCCAGATAAATCGAAGCACGGGGAGAAGCGCCATACATGACCATATTACTTATATATTCTTCACCATCACTGTTCGGCCTTGTCTCTCTTACTATGCGTGTTGAATACTTCAGGATTTCAGATTCCTTATGCAACGGAATCTTTTCTGTTATGAAGTGTCTCAATGAAATTATCTCGTCAGGACGCAGCACCACATCAAGTTCAGGCTCTTTGTCGCTGACCTGCCTCTCCGTAATCTCCCTCTCTTCGGTATAAGAAGGATAAGCAACCCTGAGCTTAAACATAAACCTGTCGACCTCGGCTTCCGGCAGGAGATATGTTCCGGATATCTCTATCGGGTTTTGAGTGGCAAGAACGGTAAATAACTTCTCCAGTTTAAATGTCTCTCTTCCTATCGTTACCTGCTTTTCCTGCATACTCTCCAGCAAGGCGCTCTGTACTTTTGCAGGCGCCCTGTTAATCTCATCTGCCAAAAGCAGATTAGTAAATATAGGCCCCTTCTGCACTGTGCTCTTTCTTGTTTCAGGATCGCACAACTCATATCCTGTAATGTCTCCGGGTATCAGATCAGGTGTAAACTGAACCCTCTGAAAGTTTGCATCGATTGCCCTTGACAGGGTCTTAACAGTTAAAGTTTTCCCCAGGCCGGGATAGCCTTCCAACAGAATGTGCCCATCGGAAAAGAGGGCAATAATAATAGCCTCTATCATCTCATCCTGGCCGACAATGACCTTCTCGATTTCTTTTTTAATACAACTGAACTTCTCCTTAATATACTGAACATCTTCAAAATTCTCAGTCTGAATGTCTTCTATCACCTTAGTTTTCTCCTAAACCGTAAAACAAAATAAAAGCGGATTAAGCCTTAACCCACCCATATAGCAAACGTATAGTACAATGTAGGGTGGATTAAGCGAAGCCACGCTCAGCGGGGCGAAGCGAATCCACCTTTCTTCCACGCCAGGCGCTTACCATCACGCATTTGTCAATTATTGGTGGATTCGGCCTTTCGGCCTTAATCCACCCTTGATCGATTGTGTCAAGTTAAAATGTTTTTTTAACGCATATTCTTAGCCAATTTACAAAAAATATTTACTTAAATTCATAATTACTTACTTTAAAATTAATCAGCCTTGTTAAGTGTTTAAACAAAAAAGCTTACATTAAATTGACCTTATACATTTGACAATTAAAGAAAAATTGCAAAGATTAATTATCACCAGGACATAATTAATTTCACACAAAAGAGGGGTTCATTTCAGCCATCATTGTTGCAAAACTAATAAAATGGAGATATTGGGAGTAATTATATAGAAATTGAATTTGGTGTCAATCAAGATTAATTTAGTACTTGACGGTACAGGATGCAGCGTTAGAATAACACACTTTTAAAAAAACTTTGTTAATAAGGGAATATAAATATGACTATCGGAGAAATAGGAATAATTGGCGGTAGTGGATTGTATAACATTGAAGGAATAACAGATGTTGAAAATATTAAAGTAGAAACTCCATTCGGAGACCCTTCTGATCAATTCATCACAGGAAACCTTGAAGGAAAAAGAGTTATCTTCCTGCCTCGACACGGAAAAACCCATAATATATTACCGTCTGAACTGAATTTCCGCGCAAATATATACGGCATGAAGAAGCTGGGAGTGGAGAGGATAATTGCCGTCAGTGCTGTAGGAAGCATGAAAGAAGAGATCAAACCGCTGGATATAGTGATTCCTGGCCAGTTCATTGATCGCACACAAGGCAGAACTGGCACCTTCTTTGGCGATGGAATTGTCGGGCACGTAAGCCTCGCAGATCCGGTTTGTTGTGTTCTTGCCGAAACGCTCCATAAAGCCGCAAGAAAAGCCGGAGCTACAGTTCACAAGGGAGGCACTTATGTATGCATAGAAGGGCCTCAATTTTCAACGAGGGCAGAATCACTAACCTATCGCAAATGGGACGTCAGCGTTATCGGCATGACAAACTTACAGGAAGCCAAACTGGCCCGTGAAGCAGAGATATGCTACAGCACGCTTGCGCTTTCTACCGACTATGACTGCTGGCATGAAGGAGAGGAAGATGTCACAGCAGAAATAGTCCTTCAAAATATAATGAAAAACGTTGATATGGCAAAGGCCATCATCAAACACGCCATTCCAATGATTGAAGGTGAAAGAAGTTGCGGATGTGTTAGTGCGGCAAGTAATGCCATTGTAACACAGAAGGAAAACATCCCGGACGAAGTGAAG
>JBHHYW010000537.1:0-2294 GCA_046757745.1 Candidatus Scalindua sp. | reverse complement strand
GTTCTATTATGTGAACTGCAAATTGTTCACGTTCATGTCTAGAATAAAAATGTATTATGATGATTTTCTGAGTTTGTAATCTTTGCCCTTAGTTCTTTTAATGGTATCTTCCTGTCACTGTTGAATAGATTTGTAAAATAGAGCAATAAATATGCCTTTTGTTGTAATATTTAATGTGAATTTGTTTAATCCTCTAAATAGTAAGAACTTAAAATATATTTTAAGCTAGACAATATCGACCTAGTTACAGATAATTGTAATTATTACATGATCAAAATTGTAAAAATTACAAATCGATTTCCTAAGTACGGCAGATATTGGGGTTAGTTTCCATCTGAAGCAGGACAGCATAGTAAACCGACATCAACTTCTTATGTCTCATTGATATAGAAGCAGGAAGTATGCAGATTCTCTTTGATTGTATTAAATAAAGCCTGACAAAATAAGAAGGACAGTAAATGGAGGTATATTGGTAGGGTTACTGCCGGTATTCTGGTTTTAACATTGATATTAATCTTACAAAAGATTTATATGATATGATATATATAGGGCCTTTAAACATCTTCCCGAAACAGAAGCTAATTACGGAATGTTTCCATTAATTTTATCAATTCCCTGGTTATTGTTGTGGGAGTTGGGGGGCACCCTTGAATACGATAATCAACCGGAATTACATTTCCAATTCCATCTCTTGTTGCATAGCTTCCTTTATATATTAGGTTATTTTTTTTGAAGATATTTCTCTCTTGTTAATTCTAATATTCCATTAATAAAGGTTAGCGGATGGGGCGGGTTTCCGGGTACATAAAGGTCTATCCGGATTTCTTGAAGAAATGCTCTGTCCAGCGCACGGCTGTCCGCAAATATTCCACCGCTGATAGCATCTACTCCACACAACACCACGATCTTTGGATTGGGAACTGCTGCATAACAAATAGTCACTGCTTCAGCCATGTTTTCCGTAATCGGGCCTGTGATCACGATGCCATCGGCATGTCTTGGTGACGCGACAAACTCTATTCCAAAACGACCCATATCAAAATTAGGGTTGCCACATGCCCCCAGTTCAAGTTCACAACTATTATCCCCCCCCGCGGAGATTTGCCTCAGTTTCAACGACTTGGTGAAGATCCGTTTAATATCTTCTCTTATCATGTCAGGATCCAGCAAAATCCTTTCATCTTCACCTTCTCTGACAACCAGTCTGTTACTATCATTCGTGGCCATAATGTGGTCGTTTGTGAATCGTATTTTTCCGGGAAAGGCGGATTCGCATTCACCACAAAACACGCATTTTCCCAGATTGATGGAAACCGGATTGTCTGAAATAGCTCCTGTGGGGCATAATTCCATCAGCGCCTTCGTATTGACTTCTGCGCTGCTGATAACAGGTCTCCCCCTGAACGGGGATGGAACATGTGCCCTGGCTAGGTCAGGAATATATTGCCTTCCGTGATGGGCTAATATTTGAGTTTCTTTAATCATAGATCATGTCCGCAATAACTGAGATTATAGCTTTTATTGTTTATTGGAAAATCCGATATTTCAAGATCGCGCAGTGAAAGCTCAAGCGCCTTCCAATTATGCATGGAGGGGTCTTTAATCTTGTAATGAATGATTTTCCCCTGCTCATCCGTGACAGCACAATGGCAAATTTCGCCCCTCCATCCCTCAACCATAGAGACTGTTATTGATGATGGTGAAAGGTTTAGATTCATTTCCGGAACAGGAGGAGCAGGATTTGATAGAAAGAGATGTTCTTTGTCTAAAACCTTATTTATAAAGTTAATTGATTCTTCTATCTCAAATCTGCGCAGATAATACCTTGCGTACACGTCTCCTTTTTCAAGCATAACCGGAACATAGGAGATGTCACGGAAGGCGGCGAACGGATGACTGTGCCGGATATCCCGTTTTACTCCGGATGACCTCGCCGCCATACCAACCGTTCCAATGAGTATCGCCTGCTTATTGGTTACAATGCCTATATTATCAAACCTGTTTTCTACGCTTAGCAGCGAATACGATTTATCGGCCATCTCTTTAAAACGCCGTCCAAAATCATCCAGTAGATACCTGAGCTTTTGAATAAGCGCATCATTCAAAGAGTGACGGCTGCCTCCAACGCGTATTAATCCCTTACCGAACCGATTCCCACACCAGGACTGTGTGAAATTGATAATCGGTGTTCTCAATGCTCCGAAAACCGCAGCGCCCAACTGATAGGCGACATCGGTGCAGAGAGCGCTTATGTCGCCGGTATGCACCGCAATTCGCTCGAGTTCAAGCGCTAT
>JBHHYW010000536.1:0-2295 GCA_046757745.1 Candidatus Scalindua sp. | reverse complement strand
GGCATTTCCCACACCTCGACCACGAAAATACAACCGACGCATTTTTTCTTGCCACGATGCTTTGCATGCTGGAACAGTAATTAGGTTGGAAGGGCGTGGTTTGGGAAAGAAGCTTTTGGGTGGCACATGATCCACTGTTCCAGGATTTACTATCCCACAATACGCGCATTTTTCTTCTTTCCGTTTAATGACCTACCACTCCTCGAACATCATGGCTAACACGAAACTCACCCGCGCCGGTCGAATCTGCACTGAACTTCGAAATGAGACATAACCCTGAAAACGCGCCAAAACTTTCAAGAGAGCACCGCCCCCGGCGTCGGGTGGAGTTGATGTTAGGTGTTGATATTTAATGCCTTAGTGCTTTTGAAACTGCGCTGTCAATCTCAAACATTACCATAGCAGTCTGGAATATTACTCTTCTTGCATCTTCCCACATTAGAGACTGGCCCTCTTTCTGTGCCCCATGTTCTTGACGTTGGATTAGATCGTTAACCACTTCCCAATAGTCAACCAAAGCCTCTAAGAAAGGCTTTACGGTGGTTCCGATATTTACTAAATTTAAAACAGACTTTATGCGGGTCATTGTTTTTGCCTTTTCGTTCGTAACGTTGGGAGGCCGATAAAGCCTCACTAATGTCTCAGTGAATTCCTGAACAGCTTCTCGACAAAGATGCCCTATGGTGGTTAGTTGTTGTTGCGAATCAGTCTTCCATAAAAGTTCAGCTGCATTGGCCCACTTTTCATAAGCCATTGGGTATTTTTTCTTGAAATCATTTCCCTCAATGAAACTTTTTACAGTAGATTCCACTTGAGCAATTGATTCACCAGCCTTTTTCTTAAGAAACTCATAATATTTGAATCCTAAAGGTGCGATGTCAAAGTAAGGCACTCCATCAGATTCGTATCCTAGAATAAGTAGATTCTCTCTAGCCAATGTCTCAATGTCCCCAAAATAAACCATCTTTGTTTCTTTTAGACCATCATGAATAAGGTAGTCACCGCCCAATGTTCTATCGACAAAGAATTTCTGACGATATTCAACAGGTAAATTCCTAAATGCTTCGACGAGAGAGACAAGAAGTTCCTCTTGAATTGGCTCAAGTAATATATTGAAGTGCGTCATGAATCAATTTGATTAATTCAAGTTCAATCAAATATCAAATTTAGCTATTTTCTCTCTAAGTGTTGAACGTGAAATATTCAAAATTCTTGCAACTTTTGACTTATTGCCATCATGTTTGCTCAATAAATGCAAAATGTATTTCTTCTCTAATTCTTCAATTGTTGGGTCATTTTCGAATAATTTCTCAGTATAATCTGGTTCTTGTTTAGTCTTATCCTCCGACTCATTAGAAATCCAGTGGGATGAGTGGCTAAATTGTTTTGTATTATCCTCGTTCGAAAAAAACCATTCTGAGTACCCACATATTCTGCAATAATACAACCTGAGTAATCCTTGCTCTCCTTTGACTTTTTGATTTAGCAAGCCTATGTCAGCATCGCTGCACTTTGGACACTTCAATAAAGTTGACATGGATATTTGATCTTTATATTCATTGTGACTACTTGAGGAAGTCCGTTTTGTACCAGACTGATCATTCTCAGATTCGTCATCTTTTTCTAAACTTGTTTCACCAACTAATCTTGTCGAAAGTTTGTCGCTCATTTAATTTGATTATTTCCATGAATCGTGATTCTTGGTACGCTCCTCAATATCCCGTTCTCACCTAACACCAGTTTCAGCCGCAGCGGGATTTCAGGGCACTTAATTTTCCTGACAAAAATAGACTTTGAAAAGGCACTGAACGAACCCAGAGAACCAGCGCCCCGCTGTCGGCTGGAAACATTGTTATGCCATGCCCTGACTAATTTTGCAAGACTGCTTCACTCCTGAAGTTGCTAACATATAATTCAATCATTTTTGAGATAAGCTCTTGATTGAAACTCTCTTGATTATGAATCAAGTTTTTTACATCAGGATATATTTCACTAGCAAGGCTGTAAATTAGGTACAAATATTCATTCTTGTCTTTTTGCTTGATTGCTTCTTCTTTTAAATCAAATGGCTTTCTCAAATGTTCTTCATAAAAATAGGCTGGAAATATAGCATAATCAATTGCTTCATGTAAATCAAAATTATCAGTAATTCCTTTTTCCTTTGCTAACTTGAAAAGTAACGCATTGATAGAATCACTTACCGTGTGAGTGAATTCATGAAACAACACCATCAAGTCGTATTCTATTGGAATATTTTTTCCATTTCTTATAAAAACTCCCCCGTTTGCACCACCG
>JBHHYW010000535.1:0-2303 GCA_046757745.1 Candidatus Scalindua sp. | reverse complement strand
ATGGTATAAGGTATACGTCTACGTGGACGTTGAAGACCTTCGTGACGATGAAGACAAGAAAGAGGTCGAGTTCAAAATAGGCTGGATACCTGAAGCAGAAGTAGGGAAGATATAAAGAAATTTAACGAGCCACAAAATGCTATAATAAAAAATGGTTTCGCTCTTGGAAATTATATATATAAAAAGTTAAAGCCCGAAGGCACAATGAGGTGGACCGGAACTAAATGTTAACCATTGAGAGCGGAGTGGAATCGGCTTTAAACACGCCTGTTACTCATGACGTTAGCAGATAACAAGTAATTGAATAAGAATTTAATACCACACGAATCATATCCTATAGAGCAAAACCAGGGAGGGCTAAAATGCTCGTATTAACAAGAAGGTCAGGCGAAACCGTAGTAATCGGAAACAACATAGTAGTAACTGTATCAGATATTAAAAACTGGCAAATCTGAGATATTGTATACTATTTTTCCCTCTTGACTTCAGTAACATATAGTTTTATCATCCATTTCATTCAATTCAATCCATCATGTCAACCTTTGATCAAAGGTAGAGTTATTAGTCATTGGAATTATTTCAAGTCTTTTGATTACCATGAGTCTTAATTAGTTCGTTAAGCCCTTCATTTATCCTCTTCCATGTGTCGTCTTGAAGCTTAATGGATTTTTCCTTAATACCGACTTCGTCGTAATCCGCAGGATATAAAGGCTCTAATACTTTTTCGTATATTGTACCTTTGTTGAAAATCCATGTACCTTTTGGAGTAATGTCTAGGCCGCCGTAAGACGCAATCGGGATAATTGGCAGGTTGTGCTTTACGGCAATACTGAACATGCCGCGTTTAAATTTACCCATCTTATAGTTTTCATCTTTTGTTCGAGTACCTTCCGGAAATATCACTAAATAAGGAGTCAAAACTTCATTATCCAATTCAATTTCTTTTATTCTTTTCGCTGATTCCGACAGTACCTTCCAGGTTTTTTTATCGTCCTTGTACACTTTAACCATGCCTAAAGTTTCAATCCCCTTACCAAAAACCGGGATCTTGAATAACTCGTCCTTGCCGCAGAAAAGCGATTTCCCTTTTACAGAATGCAGTATAGCAGGAATATCCATTATCGAAGTGTGGTTCTGGCATATTATTGCAGGTTTGTTAATCAGATTTTCCAAATCTGATACCTCTATCTTGACATTCAAGAGTTTTAAAAGCTGCTTTGTAAAAACATGAGCACGGCCAAATACCTCATCATGAGTTTTCTTCCTAATTAAGTCATACTCAATTTGCAGGCGACATCTGAAAATCAGAAACCATATGCCCGGTACCTGGTATAATGCAGATTTTAGTGAAAACTTTAACATAATATGAAGTTTTTTATTTTATTAATCCAGTACTACAAATCTGTAAAATTTGTTTTCTAACTTCCCGCCTAACAAACTGGCGGACAGGTAGTCACTTTTAACTTAGGGCTTTTATCGCCCATAATACACAAACGGAGCCCAATAATACGGCGCTTTGTATTTTTCTCCAAAGTTACCATTGATAAACTGGCGTTTTACCTCTGTTATTGCTTCTGCATAGCCAATGCCTTTTTCTTGAACCATGCCATACATTGTTGCCATAAACTGTGATGTAGATTCATCTGCTACCCTCCAGAGAGATATAGAGACGGCATTAGCGCCGGCTAAAATAAAGGATTGTGTAAGCCCCATAACACCCGCATCTCCATAAATCCTGTCCAGGCATGTCTCACAGGCAGACAGAGTTACAAGGTCTGCCTGAAGGTCCAGTTCTGCAATTTCTCCCATTCGCAAATAACCATCTTCTTTTCCCTCATCTTTTTCGAACTGTGATAAGACCACGGCAGAAAGTTCCGGTACTTCATTTACTACCAGGCCGTGAGTTGCAAAATGAAGTACTTTGTAATTATATAATGTCCAGTTTCTGGATAACGCTTTTATCTCCTTTTCCGTTACATTACTTCCTGTAAAAATATTAGACCTATTGATTACTTTATTAATATTTTTGACCTCATTTAATGTACACGGCAGATCGTGCCATGTACAGATGCCCAGACCAATATAAGCATTCTTGATATACCTTATATTCTCAAAGTCAGAAAAAACCTTTTTCTGTGCAAGATCCAGCCGGATATTTTTAAGATCAGAATAAACATTTTTTTTTAAAAGAGCCATCTGGGTTTTATTCTCTATCATATTCACATCATAAGCGGTCTCCTCGTAAACCGCCCCTCCAAATGCCAGTAATGGCCTGCGTTTTTCACCGTATTTTCGTTTCTTAA
>JBHHYW010000534.1:0-2323 GCA_046757745.1 Candidatus Scalindua sp. | reverse complement strand
CAAATGGCTAATGTCTTTGGATACCTGAATCTTGCTTTCTTTATACCCATACTCATTTACTGTGCCCAACCGTTTTACAATAATTTGTGGCGGTCATTAAAAGCCCGGCGTCCCAGTATAGATTTGCCTATTGTTGCTGCAGTGATCATTGGTTTTGTTCTAAGCCTGTTCAATTTAATCAGGGGTAATGAGGCTTTTTACTTTGATTCGCTCTCAGTATTAATATTTCTGCTATTGGCAAGTCGATATTTTCTGAGTAGAACACAGCAGACATTTATAAACAGTTCATACCTGCAAACATTTATCACGTCGCAGATCTGCCAGCGGTGGAATAATGAAAACCATGAATATGAAAAAGTCCCTGCAAGGCACTTAAACGTAGATGATAAGATTCTTGTCAAAGAAGGAGAACGCATACCTGCAGATGGAGTTGTGGTAAGCGAATGGGTAAACATAAATCCTTCTATCCTGACGGGAGAAAGCCTTCCTCAAAAACTTTTCAAAGGTTCTGAGATATTTGCCGGAACTCAAGTCGTTTCTGACTCTGTAGAAATCCTGGTAAAGCGTACTACCGACAACAGCCGGATAGGGCAAATATTAAAAAAGGTAGAAGATCAGATTTATAATAAAACCCCGTTGATTTCATTAACCGACAAAGCAGCTCAATATTTCAGTATTTTCGTACTTGCCGTAGGGGCTGTTTTCTTTTCATTCTACATCACGATAGAACCCGGCGAAGCTGTTAAACGAACACTAGCCTTGATAATCCTGGCCTGCCCCTGCGCATTGACCCTTGCTACTCCATTAGCGCAGAGTTTATCACTGAGAAAAGCCTCAAGAAAAGGATATTTAATAAAGAATGCCGAATCGCTTGAGAAGTTAAACTATGTTAAAAATGCCTTTTTTGATAAGACAGGCACTCTTACCCAGGGGAGATTTGAGTTTCTTAAGTGGAAATCTCCAGAAATGGAAGAATCAAGTAATTTTTCGCCTGATATGAAAACTCTCAATGCAATATATTCCATCGAAGTTAATTCACAGCATCCAATAGCCCGTACTCTCGTAAAGCACCTTGAAGGGAAATGTGTAAATAAGCTACCCGCCAATTCTTTAACAGAGATTCCCGGATCAGGAATCTCTGGAATTGTAGACAATGATCATTACAAAATAATATCAGCGTTACCTGATGATAAAAACGAAGACGATTCTGACATTATATCCAGTCTGACTTCCATATATAGAAACGGGAACCTTGTTGCGCATGCATGTATGGGAGACATGCTCCACAACGACGCAAAGCAGACTGTCGCCCAATTAAAGAACATGGGTATAAAAACTTATATATTATCAGGAGACAAGAGAGTACCTGTATCAAGTGTTGCCAGAAAACTTCATCTGGCAGACGATCAGATTTCCCCGAATCTTTTTCCTGAGAAAAAGAATGAAATTATTAAGAATTTCCCTGATTCCCTGATGGTTGGGGATGGCGCTAACGACTCACTTGCCATGTCTTCGGATACTGTAGGCATTGCGGTGCAGGGAAGTGTGGAATCGTGTCTGGCTGCTGCCGATATTTACGTAACCAAAGGAGGGGTTTCGCCTGTGCAAGACTTAATTTTGTTAAGTAAAAGCACCTTTTCTGTTGTAAAAAGGAATCTTGCTTTCTCCTTTATGTATAATACCGTTGGTGGGCTGGCTGCACTTTTGGGTTATATCTCGCCATTAATAGCGGCGATATTAATGCCCGTTAGTTCTTTAACGGTTTTGCTTTCTTCTGTACTGGGGACTAAATTCCTGAGAAGATTCAACAAATAAATTTTTTGCTTAACATTTAAACAAATTATGATATAGTTATTAACTAACAATCATTACACTTTAAAAAAGTATGTACTGTAAATCTCACTTATGTTAATCTAGTAAAATACGGTTTGATTTTGGTTTAAGAACATTAGCTTCATAAATTTATTATTGGAATCCCGCCATGGCGGACGAGGATGCCTTCCAAAGGAATGGAAAAATACCTTGCTTTCGCAAGGAGTCCAAGGTGTGCCTCCCTTTTGAAGATACGTTTTAAGGTAATCTATGAAATTCTGATACAGCAATTCTAATGACAATCCTTTACATAATTATTCCTATAGCAGTTATTTTAGTATCTTTTTTCGTCTTGATTTTCTTGTGGGCCGCTAAGAATGAGCAATTTGATGACCTTGAAACACCAGCTCACAAGATATTAATCGATGACTGGAATGATAAGTTAAAGGAGGTAAAAAAATGAGTGCGCCAAGCGAAGCTGATATAGGCAAGCTGGACAATCCAGCCCAGA
>JBHHYW010000533.1:0-2327 GCA_046757745.1 Candidatus Scalindua sp. | reverse complement strand
AAGATTGGCAGGTCACCCAAAGTAATAAAAACCAGTCTCGGCTCATGCGTAGGTGTTGTCTTGTATGATAGCGTACAGAAGATTGGGGGTATCCTGCACTTAATGCTACCAAATTGTAACGACAGAGAAGGCAAGCCAGGTAAATACGCCGATACAGGAATACCTTTATTACTTGATTTGATGTTAAACCAGGCCAAATCAAGGAAAAAAGTACTTACGGCAAAGGTATTTGGCGGAGCAAAGATGTTTAATGTCAGTAGCGAATTGTTTGATATCGGAAAATCCAATATTGCAGAAACAGAAAGGCTTTTGAAGCACTTTAATATAAGAATCACAGCCTCTAGAGTAGGAGGCACTAAAGGTCATCAAATTACACTTGATACAGAAACTGGTGTTGTTCAAAGCAGGATATTCGGTGAACCTGTAAAGGAATACTAATAACAATTGTTGATTTCAGATTGCGGATTGCAGATTTTGAATTTCAGATTCATTTATTTTATTCAGAAATCCGCATTCCGAAATCCGAAATTGGATGAAAGGATCGTAAATCATGCAGATATCTAAAGAACATCTGAAGATATTAGATATTATAATAAAAATGGGAATGGACAATGCCTCTCGCAGGTTTTCCAAAACTATAAAACATCCTGCATTGATAGAATTAGTAAAGACAGAACCGGTGGATATCAGTGAGATTACGGAAGAGATGAATAATGATTTACGTGAAATGGTAGCATCTATGCTGCAGCTTGAAGGTACGTTTAATGGAAAACTACTGTTCATGATCCCTCTGGATGGAGCTCTGGTGTTACAGGATTTCTATATGCAGCAACCACCAGGCACTTCTAAAGAATTTGATGAGTTTACAGAGGGCACAGTACAGGAGATTGGAAATATACTTGCAAGCTCCATTGGTAATTCATTCGCATCAGACCTTGGTTCTCAACTGTTACCAACTCCGCCACAGGTTTTATGCGATTTTGCAGGCACGATCTTTGGATCACTTATTTTTGAAGATGGGATGGACAATGACAAAATATTGCTGACTGAAACAAAATTTAATATACATAATACTGAAATAGACTGTTACTTCTTCTTACTTCCGGAAATAGGTTCATTAGAGGTAACGCTGAATAAATTAGAAAAATCAGAAAGCTTTGCTTGATAGATAGCGTAATAGATTAATGCCTGCATGTACGACTGGTTAACTGGTTCAATCTGTATGACTGAACCATAAGTAACCCTGAACCGGCAGAAATACCGGATGATCGCAATTGTCATCCTGAATCCTGGCATGTCCGCTTTGGGAGGCTTATTTCAGGATCTGTGACATGGATGCTGAAATAAGCTATCCAAGAAGCAACCCACGATTCAGCATGACAAAAGGTGAATGGCAAGGATTGCACCTCCATCAGAAGGACTTGTTGGTGTTATGAAAAATGCCTGCTCGTAGGGCATTAAGTTCTTTTTACAATGTTAAAATGGAAACTCTATACTAATAATGAATTGCAAACATCAAATTGCCGTGAAAGGATATATTTTAGTATTATCTAAATTGAGCGATTTTGTAGCCGCAACCTTGAGGTTGCGTAACTTACGTAAACCCACCAAGTGATGAATAACGCAGGCTAAAGCCAGCGGCTATAACGGCATGTAATATTAAATCGCTCAATTTAGGTATTAAATAACAGGGGAAAGTTATGAAAAGAGTATTAATAGTAGATGACGCAAGTGTTGTAAGGTTAATGATAAAGAAGGTTCTCAAGGAAGGCGAATTCGAGATAGTAGGAGAAGCTGCAAACGGAATAGACGCACTCACAAAGTATAAGGAGCTGAGGCCTGACGTAGTCACCATGGACATAACAATGCCGGAAGCAGATGGCATTCAGGCCACAAAGGACATAGTGGCATATGATGAGGATGCAAAGGTAGTCATCATGTCCGGTATAGATCAAAAAGAAATGTTATGGCAGGCAATCAAGGCGGGAGCAGTTTCGTACATCGTAAAACCGTTTGAGAATGACAGGGTATTATCAACGCTAAACGAAGTCACAGGCGCGCTGTAATCTCGGAATTCTGATTGTGGATTCTGGATCCATCCTTTTCCCCAATCCGAATTCCGAAATTCAATTGTTAATTGTTAATTATGTCGTGACTTAGGCAGTCTCCTTAAGATGATCCTGTGGGCAGCTTCAATATCAGCCCATGGCGGGATCCGCCTTTTATTGTGGTGAACATTTCCAGTGAGAAGTAGAATATGCAATATATCCTGTCAAACGAAGAATTTGAATTGTTCAGACGCTTGATTTACGATTCCTGCGGGATAA
>JBHHYW010000532.1:0-2329 GCA_046757745.1 Candidatus Scalindua sp. | reverse complement strand
GCTGTGGTTTTATAAATATATTACTTTTGGTATCTTGAAGCAAATTAGATAATTTTAATATGGCGAATATTGTAGAAATACGTGGAAATATATTTGAATCTTCATGTCAGACTATTGTCAATACAGTGAATTGTGTTGGCGTGATGGGGAAAGGTATTGCATTTGAATATAAAAATCGTTACCCGCAGATGTATCAAGCGTACGTAGATGTTTGTAATAAAAACCAACTTAGTCCTGGTTTATTATTTCTTTGGAAGAAAACTACTCCATGGATTTTAAACTTTCCAACAAAAGATCATTGGAAATATCCATCTAAGATTGAGTATATAGAGAATGGATTAAAGAAATTTGTTGATACTTACTTACAAAGAGGTGTTACCTCAATTGCTTTTCCTGAACTTGGTACAAGTTTTGGTGGATTAAAATGGGAAGATGTTAGTAAGATTATGTATCAGCATTTACAACCATTGCCCAATTTGAGTATTGAAATATACCATTTTGACCCACAAGCAAAGGATACGTTTTTCGATAGTCTTTATCAAAAAGTACATCGCTTCGATATTGTTGATTATAAGAAGTATATTGGTTTATCTCAAAAGCAGGCCAGAATTCTTAAAGATACAATATGTAGTAATGAAATTCATAGCATGTTAGAACTACAGAATATTGAGGGAATAGGCGAGAAATCGTTTGAAAAGATTTATGCATTTATTAATTCATTGAAGAACAACAGAATTATTACTGACTTAGAACTCCAGCCAAGGTTAAATTTAAGAGGCTTCAACAATGAATCCCAATGATTGTATATGTCAGTTGAAAAAATTTAATATTACAAGATTGTTTTATCTCACCTATATAGAAAATATTAATAGTATCATTAACAATGGAATATTATCAAAAAATGAAACAGTAAATAGGGAAATAAAGTCTACTTCTTTTGCTTTTGAAACCGTTCAAGAAAGAAGGGATTCAAAAACGATTGAACTTTCTAATAATTTAAAAATTCCATTGCATGATCTGGTACCTTTGTATATGACACCACGAACACCTACATTATCTAGACTTCGTGACAAGCAGGATAAATTGGCATTTATTGTTATAGATGCACAAGTGATCTGTGACGAGAAAACAGCGTTTGCATTTACAGACGGAAGCGCCGCTGCACATCATACTAAGTCTTATAGTAGTTTATTCAAACTTTCAGAAATACCATGGAATGTTGTAAATGCCGATCGTTGGACTGAGCTTGAAGATGGCAGAAGAAAAAGAAACGCAGAGTTTTTAATTTATCCAAGAATAGAAGCAAGATATATAATAAAGTTTGTAGTAGAGAATTTTTCGTCAGGTAAAATTGTTAGGAAAATTACATCAAGCAATTCATTTAATAAAAAAATTGTCCGTAATGCTGCTGATTATTTCTTTCCTAACAACGACAGCATTCCATTCTGAAAGACACAACTATTTTAGTTATATATTTAAATCAAGCATCTTGTAAAATTAGTTTTGTTAATGAAAAAGAATTGTTTTGGGCTTAAAAAATTGAGGCAGATAAATTACCATGGCAAGAAATCTGAAAAAGAAAAAAGATCACATCTCGCCATTTGTCATTAGTTGCTCTATAGAATCAGGCAAAAAGTTTTATTACCATTGCTACGACACAGATTGTAATCGCTGTCCTTAGCCAGCGTTCATCCCCGGTAACAGCCCAATGGCTCCCCATCCAACCCCCAAGTCCCATCCCGGCAGCCAGGCATAATCCAATGTCCCAACACACTTTGTCATTTAATACAAAGACAATTAATGAAAAGACCAGATAGACGCCCACAATAAATACCTTGTGGCTGTTAGTCTCCACAAGATTAAGTCTCGTAATCATGGTTAGAGCGGCAATAATTATAAAGCCGACACCAACCTGAATAAACCCGCCATAGATCCCGATAAAGAAGAAGGCTATCATTGTAGTAATGAGATGCTTACGTCCTAAACTACCCGGGTTGCCATCACTAATTTGATGATTTTCAGCAGGCGACTGCGTCTGCCTCTGGCGAGAGTTCCAGAGGATAATGCCGAGAACAAGCAGCATGATAATGGCAAGTACTCGTTTGAACAGGATGTCGGATATGTCAACGGCAATTAGTGAACCTAAGGCGGCACCTAAAATTGCAGGAAGTGATAACAGGAGACTTAACTTAAAATTAGAGACACCTTTTTTCTTAAAGCCGGCAACTGCAAATACACATTGAGCTATGAGTGCAATACGGTTAGTGCCGTTTGCTACTGCTGTCGGCAGGCCCAGGAAGATGAGTATCGGCAGGGTGAGCAGTGAACC
>JBHHYW010000531.1:0-2331 GCA_046757745.1 Candidatus Scalindua sp. | reverse complement strand
TATAAAAAGAACATCGATGATAATGAAAAGCCAATAGTTGCAGATATCATTGGCTTTGACGTTTCGAACTTTAGAAAAAGTATTATTGTTGATGTTGGAAAGAAACAGGGTGTTTCAGTCGGAGATGTTGTAGTTTTTGGTAATTCGCTTGTCGGCCGAATCACTGCTATAGGGAATTCATCCGGTAGGGTTATGTTGATTACTGATCCCGCGTCGAATGTTCCGTCACGATTCCTCAAGTCAAGAACACGGGGAATAGTCCAGGGAACCGCTGATGGCAAATGTATGATGAAGTATGTGCCCAGGCAGATCAAAGTGGATAGGCCTGAGAAGGTTATATCTTCTGGTATAGGGGGGGTATTCCCAAAATCCCTATATATAGGTAATGTTGTTGAGGTTAAACAGAAAAGTGCGAGTCTATTTAAAGATATTAAGATTACACCAAGGATTGACATCTCAAAGATTGAAAATGTATTGGTAATTAAGAGAAAAAGAAAAGAAGTTATTCCTGAGTAAAGACATTATTTTAGGCAATATAAAAGGCATCCTCATGCCGTGGATTACAATAATAAGTGTTATTTTATGTATATCATTAATCCAGACAACCTTATTGCGCCACATAAGTTTTCTGGGCATCCAACCTGACCTCTTTATAATCTTCCTGGTTTTTCACTCATTGAACGCTAACCGCGAGCGATCGTTTCATGTAAGTTGGGTAGTTGGCCTTGCTAAAGATGTTTTTTCCGAAGGGCCTTTTGGCCTAAATACCGTTTTGTTTATTATTGCTGGATACCTTGTTTCAATAATCAGAGGTAATATTTTTGGCAGGCATCTGGCAACACAAATTTCAGTTACGTTTATAATTTCAATAATTTATAATTTACTCTACCTTTGTTTGTTGTCAATATTAATAACCTCGACTGGCTTATTAACCATGACGTGGAAATGTCCCCTGATCTCAATCTATAATTCTATAATTGTTCTTCCGGTATTCTGGTTGCTCAGCAGATTCTACTCCTCGTTTGGATTCCCATCTTTAAAAAGGAAATTTTAGATAATGTATAAGAGCCGTTTTAAGATATTTTTTGTAATAATATTAGTTTTATTCTTTGTGATCTTCTGTAAACTGTTTTACATTCAGATAATTGAAGGTGGAAAGTTCAGTGGAATGTCTGACAGAAGAAGGATTAGGACTGTCAGTATCGACACACTGAGAGGAACTATATATGATAGAAACGGTTCGGTTCTGGCTGTAGATAAACATTCCTTTGAACTTATGGTATCTTATACAAAGCTATTTAATGCTTACTTGTGTATTAAGCAAAACATTTTACCCGAAGTATCCGGGGGTAAGGATCAAAAAATAATTCGAAATCTGTGTAAAAAATGTCATTCTGATAATGTATCGTGGATAGAGAAAGTGGCTGAATTCCTTGAAATTCCATATACTGATATCTTAGTGAAAACTACAAATATTGTAGAAAGGGTAGAAAAGATTAAAAAAGCCGTAGAGATGAAAAATGAAAGGAAGCTACGCATCAAAGAGGAAACTGTTCCACATTCATTATTATCAGACTTGCCATGGAAAAAGGTCGCAAAGTTTCAGGCAGGAATGATGGATATGCCAGGTATACAGATAGATGCAAACCCTGTAAGATGGTACCCAAAGGGTGATTCATCATCTAATATAATAGGCTATGTTGGCAAGTTGGATGAGAAAGCAATACGCGACTATAATTTTAAGAAAAGGTGGTTTGGAAATCTGAAGAAAAGTGAAGAATCGGAATCAGAATATTTTGCGCAAAAGGCGATTTCAATGAATTCCATGTTTGGAAAAACCGGAATTGAAAAGACATATAATTCAAGGTTGATGGGTGTGCATGGAGAGAAATTCGAAGAAATAACCCTTGATACAATGAGAGCCGATAAGCTTATTCTTGAAAGGCCGTCAATACCTGGAAATAATATTATTTTAACAATAGATGACAGGATACAGGGCATTGCAGAAAAGGCTCTGGGGGAGAGAATGGGTTCGGTTGTAGTAATGGACCCGTGGAACGGTGAAGTGATAGCAATGGCTACATTTCCCAGATATAATTTAAATACCTTGAATGAGGATTATTCCACCCTTAGCAGAAACCCACAGAAACCATTCCTCAATAGGCCTATTCAAAGCGTTTTGCCTCCAGGGTCAGTCTTTAAAATCGTTACGGCAATTGCAGCGCTGGAAGAGAATAAAATAGATGAGAATACACAATTTACATGTTACGGATCACTGAAGGTTGGAGGAAATCGCTTCCGTTGTCTTTCAAAGTATGGTCATGGTTTGTT
>JBHHYW010000530.1:0-2334 GCA_046757745.1 Candidatus Scalindua sp. | reverse complement strand
TTGACGTTAATTATATCGCCTCTGATGGTAAGAAACATAAGGTGGTTATGGTACACCGTACCGTACTTGGCGCAATGGAGAGATTCCTTGGGTGTTTACTGGAACACTATGCCGGCGACTTCCCTTTATGGCTGGCGCCGACTCAGGTCAGGATACTTCCAATTACAGACGCTCATGATGATTACAGTAATAAGATAAAAGATCAATTAGCTGAGATGGGTGTACGTGTTGAATGTGATTTAAGGAATGAGAAGACTGGCTTTAAGATCAGGGAAGGTACCTTGGAGAAAATCCCTTATCTTCTTATCATAGGGGACAGGGAGGTCAAGGAAGATACTGTATCAGTAAGGAGTCGTAAGGACGGAGATGAGGGATCTCTGTCTTTGTCAGAATTCCTGGTACGTATTGAAGGGGAGGCTAAGAATAAAGCTTAGTGTTTCTCCTTATTAATTTCCTGGGCAACTGGTATACTTGCGTTAAGGAAAATTAAATTTTTTAGAATGGGGGTGAAAATATCTCGAAATACCAGAGAATTAATGAACGAATATATGCAAAGACAGTAAGGCTTGTTGGTGAAGGTGGAGAGCAGTTGGGCATCATGAAAAAGTTTGATGCTCTCAGTAAGGCGATAGAATTAGGCTTGGATTTGGTTGAGGTTTCACCAAATACTGACCCACCTGTATGCCGCATTCTGGATTATGGCAAACACCAATACAAACTGAGCAAGAAATCACATCAGAAAAGCCGTACAGTTCAGTTAAAGGAAATCAGGGTAAGGCCAAAAATTGGTGCACATGATCTTCAGACAAAGATAAAAAATGCAAGAAAATTCCTTGGGAGAAAAGATAGAGTCCTGGTTAACATGATGTTTAGAGGACGAGAGAGAGCACACAAGGATATGGCTAAAGACATATTTGACGAAGTTATAAGATCTTTGGAAGATATTGCCAAGGTAGAAACACAGGCAAAGTCAACAGGAAGGAGTATGGGTATTATATTAACACCAAAGTAAAGTTTAAAAGAAAGAAGGAGTATTTGAATGTCAAAATTAAAAACTAATAAAGGACTTGCTAAAAGGTTTGGAGTCTCGCCTAATGGCAAGATTAAGAGGAAGAAGGCGTTTGCAGGCCATTTAATGTCCGGGAAGACCGGGGATCATAAAAGGAGACTCAAGAGAACAGCCCTTGTGTCAAAGGGTTTTACCAGAACACTATTACGTGCTTTGGGAAAAGCATAGTTGAAATTTAAAAATAAACACAAGAAAGGTTTTAAGAATGCCAAGAGCAAGAAAAGGTTCAGCAAGGAAACAAGGGAGAAAAAGACTTCTAAATGCCACAAAAGGGTATTGGGGAGGCAGAGGTAATCTTTATCGTAAAGCCAGTGAAACTTATGTGAGGGCGCTGGCCTTTGCTTATAGGGATAGAAAACGTAAAAAGAGAGACTTCAGAAGACTTTGGATATTACGCATAAATGCAGCAGCTAAAATGCGTGGGATAAATTATAGTCGTTTCATTAATGGATTGACAAAAGCCAATGTTGTAGTTAACAGGAAAATATTAGCGGAAACAGCAGTGAGCGATCCTGTAGCTTTTGATGAGTTGGTCGAGTTATCAAAGCAGCATATTTAAATTCAGAACGCATTCGATGCGTTCTGAGTTTTTTCCATTCTCTTCAGGATTGTTTTTTGAATACAATCCTCAATCTAGAAGATTGCACATTAAAATCCACCCCTTTATTTATATAAATTTTGTTTTGCAGAGCCGCTCTGAGCGGAGCAAAACTGCATAAATTGGCAACCGGAGGAAGCTAATTTATTATGCAAGAAAGATTAAGTGAAATACAAAATCAGGCAAAGGAAGATTTAGCAAAGGCTGAATCTCTGGAAGACGTTGAAAAGATAAAGACAAGATATCTCGGAAGAAAAGCCGGTGTTATTAATGAAATAGTTAAGGCAATCCCCAGTTTACCACCTGAGCAGAGGTCAACTATGGGAAAATCGGCAAATAAGCTTAAGCAGGAAATCAGTAAATGGATAGAAGAGGCAAAAGTAAAATTTGCTGATAAAGAGCGGACTTCTGAATCAAAAGAGATATTTGATTTGTCACTACCTGGGAAATGCATGCCATATGGACGCAGGCATCCGATTACACAGACCATTGATGAAATAAAGGGAATCTTTAGGAAACTGTGCTTTGACATAGAATACGGGCCAGAAGTAGAGCACGAATACTACAATTTTGATGCCCTGAACATACCCGCAGACCATCCGTCCAGAGAAGATTTTGATACATTTTATCTGGGCAACAAACGCCTCCTGAGAAGCCAGACCTCAAC
>JBHHYW010000529.1:0-2340 GCA_046757745.1 Candidatus Scalindua sp. | reverse complement strand
ATAGGTCTTATAATAGGAATATTTCAGGCCGTCACAAGCATCCAGGAACAAACTCTTACCTTTTTGCCAAAGTTGCTGGCAGTGTTTGGTATATTCGCACTCGCCCTACCATGGCTGTTGCAAAAGATGTCGGCATTTACCACTCTATTGTTAGGAAATCTTTCCGGTTACACTTTTTAGAAAAATGTTAATAAATACTATTAATCTACTTCCGTTATTTACTATTGTGGTGTTCAGGACAGCCAGCGTCCTTTTTTTTTCTCCGATCTATAACCAGACGAATATACCACTACTTGTTAAGATAGGTTTGGCGCTTGTACTTGCGCTCGTTATTTTCCCAACGATTAGCAATACGCAGCAGGCCCTACCTGATAATTTGACATCTTTTATCCTTTTAATATTTAAGGAGATTGCAGTCGGATTCCTAATTGGTTATGTCGCAACATTGGCATTTGGGGCATTTGTTATGGCTGGAGAGTTAATTAGCACTGATATGGGATTGTCAATGGCAGAGATGGTAGATCCATTATTCGGAGATCGTGTGAGCCCGATCTCACAAATATTTCAATTAATGGCGTTTGTTCTGTTTTTATCAATAAACGGTCATCACTGGCTGATAAATGCGCTGGTTCTTAGTTATAAAACGGTACCAGTAACAGGATTTCTTGAGACGGGTTTGACGATGAGTAAGATGGTGCAGTTGTTTGGTGGATTGTTTGTGTCTGCAATCAAGGTAGCGGCTCCTGTTATGATTATCATGGGCCTGATTGTAGTAGTCTCAGGATTTCTTGCCAAGTCGATGCCGCAGTTGAATATATTTCTAGTTATATTTCCTTTGAAGATTCTTGTCGGGTTTCTGATTTTAGCCATGCTATTCCCTTTTATCACGCGTTCAATGGAATTTTTATTAAGTTTGCTTCGTAGAGATATTTTTAGTCTGGTAGGAGGAATGTAATCAATGAAATCATCTGAAGAGAAGACGGAACAGGCAACGCCAAAACAGAAACGTGAAGCCCGTGACAAGGGACAGGTAGCAAAGAGTGAAGACTTTAATACCGCCATGATACTGTTATCCGGAGTTTTGCTTACTCTGTTTTTAGGAGGCGCAATAATAGCACAAATGAAGGATACAATGGGTATGCTTTGTAAGAATCTTTTCTATAAAGATTTCAACGCAGACACCTTTATAACTTTAGTGATGGATATTTCTTTTAAGAATCTGGGTGTGGTACTTCCATTAATGGGAGGTTTTATGATAGTTGGCTTAATAGCAACTACCTCTCAAGTAGGTATCGGTTTCAGCAGAAAGGCTCTTATACCGGATTTTAAGAGATTAAACCCTGTAACCGGTATAAAGAACCTTATATCCAGAAGATCGCTGGTAAAGGTAGCAATGTCTCTTGTGAAATTGAGCATAATGAGCGGAGTGGCGTATGTTTCTATTAGAAATGACCTGGAACCATTATTGGAATTGGTAAGTATGCGGACGGAAGCGATCTTCAGCTCCGCATCCGGTTTGATATTTGCCATTACCTTGAAGATTACAATCATCATGTTGATCCTGTCTTTTATTGATTTATTGTATCAGAGATGGCAGCACTCGAAAGATCTGATGATGACCAAGAATGAGGTTAAGCAGGAGTCAAAACAATCAGAAGGGGATCCATTGGTAAAGTCCAGGATCAAAGCTGTCCAGCGTGAGATGTCAAATAAGAGAATGATGCAGGAAGTACCAGAGGCAGACGTGGTAGTAACAAACCCTACACACTACTCTGTAGCACTTAAGTATGATGCTGCCACAATGGAATCACCGAAGGTGGTTGCAAAAGGAGTAGACTTGATTGCATTAAAGATAAGGGAGATTGCCACGAAAAATAATATTCCTATAGTAGAGGATAGAATTCTCGCTCGTGTTTTATACAGTACAATTGAGATCGGCAGTGAAGTGCCTCCTAAACTTTATCAGGCAGTTGCAAAGGTGCTATCATATGTTTATCAATTGCGTAACGTTGTTGCAAGTTAGTAATCAATATCAGGAAAAGAATAATGGCAGGAAATGAAATGAATATGCCTGGAAATCAGATGAAGCCGCTGTTTAAGCATAGTGAATTTATTCTGGCGGTGGGAGTTCTGGTTATATTAGTTGTCCTTGTAGTACCTCTGCCTACATTTTTGCTTGACGTCTTTATTACGGTTAACATTTCGTTGTCATTTCTGGTGCTGCTGGTTACATTGCATGTAAAACGTGCCCTGGAGATTTCTGCATATCCGTCACTCTTACTATTCCTTACACTCTTCCGGCTTGCACTGAATGTTGCTTCAACGCGTCTTATCCTTATG
>JBHHYW010000528.1:0-2362 GCA_046757745.1 Candidatus Scalindua sp. | reverse complement strand
GAAAAGGTTGTAAGAAAGGCCCCATGCCCCGTATTAACAGTGAGAAAATCCGATCTGAAATTTACCACGCCTTAGTTCAATTCCATTCTGATATTGAACTTGAATCACTATTCTAATTTTATGCATTCCTCCTCAAATAAATTACCGTTTGATAAAATCTGGGAACCAGACAAGCCTATAGGGATTGCTTACATTGATGATAAAGGCATAGACTTCAGGAACAATTGGGGTGAAATAACTGATAGATTAGTCGCAAAATCCAAAAGGAACAAATGAGTATTCTCGCAGGTATAAAATTATGATTTCAGTACAATACTTGAGCAAACAATATGCCGATCAGGTTGTCTTTGATAAGATATCTTTCAATCTAAATCCACGTGAGCGAATTGGCCTGGTAGGCCGCAATGGCCACGGTAAAACTACTTTGTTCCGTATGCTCACGGGAGAGGAAGAATACGATGAGGGCATAATTGCTATCCCAACCAATTACCGTATAGGATATTTGAACCAACACATTGATTTTTCCAGGCCGACAGTGCTTGAGGAAGGTTGTTGTGGTCTTCCTGATGACCAGAAGGCGGATGACTGGAAGGTGAAAAGAGTTCTTTCAGGTCTGGGTTTTTCCGAAGACGATTTCAACCGTAATCCTGCAGAATTTTCAGGAGGCTTCCAAATCAGGTTGAACCTTACGAAAGTTCTGGTTTCTAACCCAAACCTGCTTCTGCTTGATGAACCTACAAATTTCCTTGACATTGTTTCTATACGCTGGTTGACCAATTTCCTGAATAACTGGAAACATGAAATTATCTTCATAAGCCATGATAGGGGATTTATGGACGGCGTCGCCACGCACATCATTGGTATTCATCGTTATAAAATCAAAAAGATTGCAGGAACCACACAGGATTACTATGACCAGGTCTCAATGGTAGAGGAAGTACATGAAAAGAGGCGTCTCAACGATGAAAAAAAACGCAAGCAGGCAGAACAATTTATAAACAGTTTCAGGGCCAAGGCGCGGCACGCCAGTCTTGTACAGTCACGTATAAAGTCCCTTGAGAAACAGGAAGTACTGAAAAAACTTGAGAAAATATCCACTCTCTCATTCTCATTCAATGCTGCTCCATTCCCCGCTAAATGCATTCAGGAAGCACAGGATATAACTTTTTTTTATAATGGCATGCATTCACCACTGATAAACCACCTTGGCTTTAGCGTAGAGAGTAATGACAAGATATGCATTATAGGCAAGAATGGAAAAGGCAAGACAACCCTGCTGAAACTGTTAGCCGGAATCTTATCTCCCGGGGAAGGAAAGATCAGAAAACACCCACAGACGAAAATTGGATATTATGAGCAGGCTAATACTGCAAACCTTAACAATAATCTCTCGGTCGAAGAAGAAATATCATCCGGTGTCTCAAGCATAGACAGGAAGAGAGTCAGAGATATCTGCGGCGCAATGATGTTCTCCGGAGACAGCGCTCTTAAGAAAATAGAAGTATTATCAGGTGGTGAAAAATGCAGAACACTGTTAGGAAAGCTGCTCGTTATGCCAACTAATCTTCTCTTGCTTGACGAACCAACCCACCACCTTGATATGCAATCATGTGAGGCCATGATGGACGCTATTGACAACTTTGACGGTGCAGTGCTTATGGTTACACATAACGAGCACATTCTCCACAGGGTTGCAAACAAGTTAATCATATTCCACCATGATAGAGTATTCTTCTTCCATGGAACGTACTCTGAATTTCTTGATCAGATTGGTTGGGACGATCAGGAAAGTATCACATTCAAGAAGAAGTCATCTAAACAGGAAGGTATGAAAGGCCTGAACAAGAAATACAAAAGAAAGATTCGTGCCGAGTTTATTGCCAGGCGTTCAAAAACCCTGACCCCTTACCAACAGAAAATTAAGGAGATTGAAAAAACTATAGAAAAGCTTGAACAACAACTTCATAACGATACGCAGGCTCTGATTAAGGCATCCCATGATCAAGATGGAAACGCTATCTCAAAATTGTCTAAATCACTTAAACAAACACGCACTCAAACTGACACACTATACAAAGAGATGGAGGACACAAGCGAAAAATATGAGCAGGAGAAAAGTGCATTTGAAATGGAAGAGAAACAATTCTAATATAAATGTGAATTCGGCCTGTCGGTCTTCCCCGGACAAAAAACGCCGAGGACTCTAATCCATCCTGCATCGTATTATACATTTGTACATACCTGTAGAGTGGATTAAGCGCCTGTCTGCAAGTTTGTTAGGCGGGAAGCGAATCCACAATAATAGGTTTATTTGTTCTGGTAGAAGATGAAGGTGGCTTTTGGTTGACAAATTGATATCTTC
>JBHHYW010000527.1:0-2365 GCA_046757745.1 Candidatus Scalindua sp. | reverse complement strand
ACTTGCCAAATATGTATAAAGCCCGATATTAAAAAAAGGAAACGGTATAAAGATTGTTCTTTTATCAAGAAGGCTGGAAAGTGCATCAAGCATCTCTATATATGTCAAAATATCTTTCCCTCCAATATCAAAATCTTTTCCTGCAGTCTCAGGAACCTCCAGTACGCCGACAAGATATTTGATTACGTCACTAATCGCCACTGGTTGGCATTTATTTCTTGCCTGAGGGGGAAAGGGAATAACTGGCAGTCTTTTCACAAGATATTGCATAATCTCATAAGAAGCGCTCCCTTTACCAACAATAACCGCTGCACGGAGAACAGTTACCGGCGTCTTCCCTTTTCTTAATTCTCTGGCCACTTCAATACGATTGCCAAGATGAGATGAAAGGGAACTTCTAACATCTTCAAGACCTCCCAGATAAATTAGTCTTTTAACGCGTTTTTCTTCTGCAACCTTTCTAAAGTTAGCAGATGCCCTGATATCTGCGGCCTCAAAGCTTTTAGGTCCCAGACGTAGGGAATGAATTAAATAATAGGCGGTATCGATCCCATCAAGAGCAGTTTTCAGGTGTTCTTCATTTAAGGCATCCACAATAACTATTTCAGCCCCTGTCCATCTACTCTCATATGCAATATTCCTTCCCCTTACCATTACCCTCACTTTATAACCTCTTGCCAATAATTCAGGAATTAATCTACCGCCAACATGTCCTGAAGCGCCGGTAACTAAGATTGTACCGACATGTGGAAGATGCCTTGAGGGTAAATCATGGCAAAACAGCCTTTCTTTCGTAGATGTATCAGTAACAGAAGAATTATTCATCTTTTCTTATTATACCACAATCTTCTTATGACAAAAGTCGTCATGTTCATATGGCTTATGGCAATTCAAATATTGTGTAATTAATGAGGTTAACTTGAAGTGTTATGTGAAATGGAGCAGTAAATATTATTTAAATCAGCAGAGCCTGCCTGCCGGTAGGCAGGGAAACCTTGTCGCTATTCTTTCTTTTCAATACATTTCCTAATACATCTTGAAAGTACATTCCTTGATGCATAATCTGCTCCAAGAAACGATATTCCTGCATCATATTTGCTGGCATTAGATTTTTCAATACGAACAACATCCCCTGCAACCACTAACGGCTCAGCAGCAGCACCGGTTGGTATCCGGAGTTGTACTTTAGTATCTATATCAATCGGATAATTACTTTCGAAAAGGATTCCCCCGGCGCTCAAGTTCTTGCTGGTTGTGTCCATAGCACCTGTCTTATTATTGGGATCAACTACCTGAACCTGAATATCAGCAATAAAGTCCACCCGAATGTAAAGTCGTTTGTGTTCAGAAAAGATTACAATATTGTTTTTACCAGCTTCTTTGGCTTTATAAACAGCAACATCAGAATTTTTGATTAGATTCTCTGTATCAATAGCATCTATAGGAAAGGATGCTATCCCCCCACTAATAGTCAAACTGATGTCCTGGCCTTTATAGTCAAGTCTTGCATTTTCCACCCTCTCACGAATTCTTTCTCCTACCACAAAAGCATCAATTTTTCCTGTTTCCGGCAATACAACCACAATCTCTTCTCCTCCATATCGAACAGCAATATCTATAGTTAATTATCCGGGCTACATGCTTCAATGTCTCATCGCCAGCCAAATGCCCAAAGGTGTCATTTATTTTTTTGAAATCATCAAGGTCAAAAAATAGGATAGACAGTTCAAGCCCATAACGAGTAGCACGATCTGTTTCCCGCGAAAACATATCATCAAAAGTACGCCGTGTATAAAGACCTGTAAGACTGTCGTATTTTAAAGAAAAGAGAGCTTTCTCAAGTACGCGAATCTCAATCACTATGGGATTCGTCATATTTTTACTGATTGAACAAAAGTAGTCGCATATCGCTGTTCTCAAATTAACATTCCTACCCAAAGCTTTACTCATACTGTTGCGATGAGAGACAATTTGCTTCCAGTAATCTACAGCTTGATCATCTGTTAAATTGAGGTGTGTTAGTACACTGAAAATGACTTGATACGCCTCACTACATCTTTCTTCGATAATGCTGTTAAGCTCCGAGATAAGCTTATCATCATCAAAAGAAAATTCATCCAAACATTTCAACACTGACTTTCGCATTGCTTCCACGAATAAACCTCCTGTATGCTATCATTCGAAAAGCAACCAAAACATAATGGTTTATAGTAGATATGAAAAAATTGAAATCAAGTGGAAAAGTGGTTTATTACCCAAATAATCTTGGATATAGTCTCATTTTATTTCAGTAATCAATCCCCGGCTGGGGTTCAATTTCCTTTCTGTAGGCATGTTTAATTTCATTAATTTCACTCACCGTATC
>JBHHYW010000526.1:0-2367 GCA_046757745.1 Candidatus Scalindua sp. | reverse complement strand
TGGGCAGCATTTTGGCATTCACTTTTCGGAAATTGGATTCTGTATCGCTTGTTATCCATAGATTTTTTATGATGAAAAATTCTTATTATTAAGGGCAAAACGTATTATATGTTAATTTATTTTAAAATCATCAATATTTTTATGACAATACGCATAGAAACTACTTGTTGTATGTACGCAAAAATAATACTTGAAACATTACTGAGTTAAAATGTTTCAACCTTAATTATGATTATGCTTGAAATGTAAAAGTTCTGTTTCTATTTGAATAAAGGGTCTGGGTGTGAACTAAATGTGAAGTAAAGATGCAAAATAGGTCAAAAACAGAGCCGATAAGACTCTCCGTAATGACCTATAAATCGAGCAAACTACTTGTTTGACAAAGAGTTAGCAAAACACACAAAAACAACTATCTTTAATATAGATAAAGGTGATAATCAAATTGTTCACAATTTCGCACCTGAAGAACCTGCCACTTGTCATAAGTCCTGATATGGTAAATGGAGGATAGGGGATTCGAACCCCTGACCTTTTGAATGCCATTCAAACGCTCTCCCAACTGAGCTAATCCCCCACAGTATGGGCTATTTGTACTCTGTCTGAGAAATTATAATTTAAATAGAAGATCGGCATACGTTGGGACAGGCCATAATTTTCGGGGAATAATTGTCTCCAGCATATCAATATCTTCACGTAAATCAGCCATCGTGGTCGTTACCTTATCACGAAAGGCCTCAGAACGTTTTAAACTGTCAGTAATCTTGAGTGCCTTCTTCCGTTCAGATTCCAATTTCCGGGTGTTACGATATGCTGATTTCAAATGAGTCGAAACTTTTGACAGAAGATCTCTTTGAACATTCGCAGCTACACTAACTGCTTCCAGCTTTTCAACCACCTCAGCAAGCTCTTTTGTATAGTGTACAATAGCAGGAATATATAAACTCTTCACCATATCAAGTGCCGTGTTTGTCTCAATATTAATCTGCTTAGAATACTGTCCGAGATAAATTTCATACCGGGCGCGTACTTCTTCATTTGAAAGTACTTTGTATTTCTGAAACAACCCAACAGATTTTTTCCCCGGAAAAGTTTTCAGTGATTCTACGGTATTACGAATATTTGGCAACCCACGCTTCTCAGCTTCTTTCTCCCATTCATCAGAATAGTTGTTCCCATTGAAGATGATCCTCCCATGCTCTATCATAGTGTCTCTTATAATGGATGCGGTTTCTTTGTTAATATCCTCTGTATTCTCAAGTCTGGTTGCAATTTCATCAAGCGCTTCCGCGACAATTGTATTCAAAACAATACACGGCCTGGAAATTGAAGCTGACGAGGGTACCATACGAAACTCAAATTTATTGCCCGTAAATGCAAACGGTGATGTCCGGTTCCTGTCGGCATTATCCTTTGGAAGCGCCGGCAATGAATCAACTCCCACCTCAAGAGTAGTAGACGCTTTTGACTTTGCCTTCTTACCCTTTGCAATAGTCTCCAGAATCCCTGTCAATTCTTCACCCATAAAGATCGAAATAATTGCCGGCGGCGCTTCATTCCCGCCAAGACGATGGTCATTACCTGAATTTGCCGCAGATCTTCGTATTATGTCTGCATGGCGGTCAACAGCACTAATAAGAGCACAGATAAAAAGTAAAAACTGCGCGTTTTCATGTGGAGTCTTCCCGGGTTCAAGTAAATTCGTACCATCATCAGTACTCAATGACCAATTCGTATGCTTCCCGGAACCATTAACTCGTGCATAGGGTTTTTCATGCAAAAGGCAGACAAGATCGCGTCTGATAGCAACCTTCTGCAATGTCTCCATAACAAGTTGATTGTGATCTGCAGCTATGTTTGCCGATGTAAAGATTGGGGCCATCTCAAATTGAGACGGAGCAACTTCATTATGCTTTGTTGTAGCAGCGACTCCCAACTTCCACAATTCTTTGTCCAGATCCTTCATAAAATCGGCTACACGGTCCTTAATCTGTCCAAAATAGTGATCCTCCATCTCCTGCCCTTTCGGTGCGGGCGCTCCAAAAATCGTTCTCCCTGCAACGATTAAATCCAACCTTTTCTCAAAGAATTTTTTGTCTACCAGAAAATACTCCTGTTCCGCGCCGATGTTTGCAGTAACCTTCTTAACAGTTTTATTTCCCAGCGCACGTAAAACACGAATTGCCTGTTTTGAAACAGCAGACATTGAACGTAACAACGGAGTTTTCTTGTCCAATGCTTCACTCGTATATGAACAAAATGCAGTTGGAATACATAGTGTGACATCACCGGCAGCATCTTCCTTTAGGAAAGCTGGTGACGTATAATCCCATGCGGTATATCCACGTGCTTCAAAAGTGGCCCTGAGCC
>JBHHYW010000525.1:0-2368 GCA_046757745.1 Candidatus Scalindua sp. | reverse complement strand
TTAGCCAAATTATAAGTTTCCAGTAGTTAAAACTTATTAAGATTGGCGAGTCTCTTTCTCCGCTACTAAATTGTCCTTTTTAGATTCCTCGGTTTTCTTCTTTAAGATTTAGTAACTCAAGAATTTGATCGGCTTCCAACACTTCATCTTCCTCAAGCTTTTTGGCGAGGAGTTCCAGCTTGTCTCTGTTTTCTTCAACCAGCGACTTGGCTTTAGCGTAAGAATCTTTGATTATTTTTGAAACTTCTGAATCAATTTCTATTGCCGTTTTTTCACTGAACTCCTTTTCCTGGACCAGGTCATGCCCAAGAAAGATATTTCCCTGTTGCCTCCCGAATGTTTGTGGGCCAAGCGTTTTACTCATTCCAAATTTACATACATAATTCCTGGCTAATTTTGTTACTCTTTCAAGATCGTTTTGCGCACCGGTGGATAACTCACTAAAGACTATTTCTTCAGCAGCACGGCCGGCAAGAAGGACGCATAAGGTATCTAATATTTCAGATTCTTTGGTTAAATATTTGTCCTCTGTAGGAAGTTGTAATGTATAGCCAAGCGCTGCCGCACCCCTTGCTATAATCGATACCTTGTGTACCGGATCGGTATTAGGCAGTATTGCAGCCACCAATGTATGGCCTGATTCGTGATACGCTACTATGCTCTTTTCATCATCACTTATTACCCTGCTTTTTCTTTCAGGACCGGCAATAACTCTTTCTATTGACTCTTCAAGTTCCTCCATTCCGACAAATTTCTTATCACGTCGAGCAGCAAGTAATGCAGCCTCATTAATAACATTTGCAAGGTCAGCACCTGAGAAACCGGGAGTACGTTTTGCTATTGTATTAAGATTGCCATTCGGTTCTACTTTAACGTCTTTTGCGTGTACCTTTAAGATAGCTTCTCTTCCTACCAGATCAGGTCTGTCTACAGTTACTTGCCTGTCAAATCTCCCCGGACGAAGCAATGCATAGTCCAAGACGTCAGGCCTGTTTGTTGCAGCAATTATAATTACTCCGCTGTTTGGAGTGAAACCGTCCATCTCGGCCAGTAGCTGGTTAAGTGTTTGTTCTCGTTCATCGTGGCCACCGCCTAGACCTGCGCCACGTTGCCTTCCTACACTGTCAAGTTCGTCGATAAAGACTATGCATGGGGCTTTCTGCTTAGCCTGTTCGAACATATCACGTACTCTTGCAGCACCCATTCCAACAAACATTTCAACAAAATCAGACCCGCTTATTGAGAAGAAAGGTACCCCTGATTCACCTGCAACCGCCTTTGCCAGAAGTGTTTTTCCTGTTCCCGGAGGTCCTACGAGTAAGACACCTTTTGGGATCTTACCGCCAAGTTTCTGGAATCTTTGTGGGAATTTTAAGAATTCTATTATTTCCTGTAATTCTTCCTTAGCTTCCTCACAGCCTGCAACATCGGCAAAAGTAGTTTTCTTTGCATCTTCCTCGGCATATAATTTAATCTTTGCCTTTCCGAATGACATAAAGGGGCTTCCCATCCCCCCGATTCTCTTTGATATGAAAAACCAGGCAATACCAATGATCGCAAATGGAAAAATCCACCACATTAACATATTCCTGAGAAAATTATTCTCCACTTCACCCTTGAACTTAACGTCTTTTGCTTCTAATTCGTTAACCAACTCGGGGTCCTGTACCGGAACAGTTACGAAAGCAACAGGTTTGTCTTTTCCGGGTGATGTACCATCGTAATGTCCTCTGATTATTTTTTCTCCTACAGAACAATCAATTATCTTTCCCTCACTTAAGTATGTCCTGAATTGGCTATAAGGGATTTCTCCAGCTTTAGGAGACATAAACATCTGAATAATATATAAAACCACAAGAAAAAGGAGAAGATATCCTATTGAGAAACCGGTCTTCTTTGTTTTTGAGTTCTTGGGCAGTTTTCCAGGTGATTTTTTGTCTGTTTTTTTCATTTAATTGCTACTGGAATAAGTGTATACGGTATCGTCTATAAAAATATATTATAGAAAGAGATAAACCTAAAGTATATGATAATATTATTATTAAGTCAAAGCAATAAAACTGAATGAATTTTTACGAGAGACCGATGTTTTTGATGTTAATTTAATAGATTACCGTTATAAGGAGGGTGACAATATGGTGATGAAAAACCCACCACATCCGGGCCGTTCCATCGAGGATGCGTGTCTGGATCCTTTGGTCAGAAATGTATACAGTGAATCCCTTCGTCATTTCATTCCTCAAGACTGTGTTGTAATTTCTGCATAAGCCTTAGTTAGTGACGTCACAAAATTTGTCATAACCCTTTTGCTGGAAATGGTCGGGGCGACTGGATTCGAACCAGCGACCTCTTGAACCCCATTCGCTTT
>JBHHYW010000524.1:0-2372 GCA_046757745.1 Candidatus Scalindua sp. | reverse complement strand
TAAGAGAAGGTGGGAAGACGGTAGGGGCGGGTGTTGTTACTAAAATTATTGAATAATACTATTTGAGCTATGGGAAACGAAATAGATTTTAAAATTAGAATTCGCATGGAAGCTTATGATCACAGGATTCTTGATCAGTCGGCTGCAGATATAATAGAAACTGCCAAGCGTACAGGAGCAAAGGTGTCCGGGCCGATACCATTACCAACACGTATGGAGAGGTATACAGTTCTTCGTTCACCGCACGTTGATAAAAAATCTAGAGAGCAGTTTGAAATGAGGACACATAAACGGTTGATAGATATTATTGAGCCAACACCGAAAACTGTTGATGCTTTGAACAAGCTTAATATGCCTGCCGGAATAGAAGTAAAAATAAAAGCGTAGGAATGTGCCAGGCTTCTTAAATACTAAAAACTTTTCTGACTGGATACTTAAGGTAAATTATAAATGGTAGCTCGTTTATTAGGTAAAAAATTGGGAATGACCCAAATGTTTAATAAAGAGGGTAATTTAGTTCCTGTGACTCTGATACAGGCAGGTCCATGTAATATCCTGCAGATAAAAAACAAGGAAAACGATGGATATTCGGCTATACAGGTTGGATTTGAAGAGCGGAAAAAGAAAAGGGCGACAAAAGCTGAAATTGGGCATTGTGCAAAGGCAAAAACGGGTGTAAAGAAATTAGTGCGGGAATTTCGTGATGATACCTTAGATACGGAATATGAGCTTGGACAGGTATTGACAGTTGATGTCTTTGACGGTATTGAGGTGATTGACATAACCGGTACCAGCAAGGGAAAAGGGTTTGCCGGTGTTATGAAAAGATGGGGATTTCACGGTGGGCCTGCTACGCACGGTTGTACTACGCCTAGAAGCGCTGGTTCAGTTGGTGCCGGTACTAATCCTGGACGTGTGTTGAAGGGGAAAAAGATGGCAGGTAGAATGGGAGGTAATAAATGTACTGTAAGAAACCTGAATGTTATTAAAATAGATAAAGACAAAAATTTGATGTTTGTCAAAGGTGCTGTTCCTGGCCCAAATGGTGGATATGTAATTATAAGAAAGAGTAGATATAGTTAATCATGATAAAAGTACCAGTATATGATAGTAGCGGTAATCCTTTAGAGAATACATCTTTGCCAGAAGATAGATTTGGGGGTAAGGTTCACAGGGAGCTTTTGAGAGATGTGGTAATTATGCACGAGGCAAATCATAGACGAGGTACAGCATCTACTAAAACCAGAGGAAAAGTGAAGGGCGGTGGCAAGAAACCATGGATGCAGAAACATACTGGAAGGGCGAGGGCAGGCAGCATACGATCTCCGTTATGGAAAGGTGGTGGAGTAATTTTTGGGCCTCAGCCAAGAGATTATTCTTATTCAATAAATCGTAAAGCAAAAAAGGTTGCCTTGCAATCTGCGATTTTGTCTAAATTACAAGATAATGAGGTGGTTCTAATTGATAAGCTGGAATTTGATTCTCCAAGTACAAAGAAAATGGCGAATCTGTTGAAGTCTATAGAGATCAGAGAAAGCTGTCTTATAGTGATACCAGAGCTAAATGAGGCGATATGGAAATCTTCCAGGAATATTTATAACCTGAAGGTTCGTGTTGCTGCGGACTTGAATGCTTATGATGTGATTAAATACAAAAAGTTATTAATAGTTAAAGATGTGTTAGATAGCATTAAATTTAAGTAAATTTACTAAAAACTGACTAAATTCAAAAATTCCATTATGGATTATTATCGTATTATAAAAAGGCCTTTATCTTCTGAAAAAAGTGTTGGCGATAGAGATTCGGCAAATTCGTTTCACTTTGAAGTAAATAAAAAAGTGAACAAAATTCAAATAAAAGAGACAATAGAGAAGCTGTTTGATGTAAAGGTATTATGTGTTAGAACTTTAAATAGAGTTGGAAAGAATAGAAAGTATAGGAACAAGGTGTATAAAACAAGTGGATGGAAAAAAGCAATAGTAACCTTGAAAGAAGGCGATACGATAGACCTTGGTTACTAAGTCTTATGCTAATTGAAAGTGTGATTTGAATGGGAATCAAACGTTATAAACCTACAACAAATGGAAGGCGGCAAGGGAGTGTTTCTGATTTTTCAGAGATAACAAAAGTAACTCCAGAGAAAAGTTTATTGATGCCTTTAACGAAAACTGGCGGAAGAAACAGCGAAGGCAAGATTACTGTTAGACATAGGGGCGGTGGAAGCAAAAGAAAATATAGAATAATAGACTTTAAAAGGAATAAATATGATATTCCTGCAAGGGTAGCAAGTATTGAGTATGATCCCAATCGTTCGGCTAACATTGCATTGTTGCATTATGTGGATGGGGAGAAACGATATATCCTGGCTCCTG
>JBHHYW010000523.1:0-2378 GCA_046757745.1 Candidatus Scalindua sp. | reverse complement strand
CAATATTGCAATTATACGAGAAGCTGAGTAGGTGGTTCAGGAAATATGGTTATATAATCTATGTACGTTAGGATAACAAGCTTATAAAGACCGAACAAACAATATGAAACCCAAGGTTTACATTGAAACTACGATTCCGGGTTACTTAGCCGCAAGGCCAAGTAACGATATTCGTGTTATGGCAAATCAAAACACTACAATCTTGGAACTGTACGTACAGTTGAGGTAAAAAAACATGAAAATTAACGCCAAGACTATATAATGCTTAAGCATTCTAAAGCAAAAGTTGAGCTATATACAAATTATTTGTCACGCTACTTGAACATTTTAAGCAGAGCTGACTTTCTGGACAAAATACATATTTACGATTTAATGTGTGGAGAAGGGATATATTCTGACGGTTCTAAGGGAAGTCCGGTCATTGCGTTAGAAAAAATTCGAGATCACTATTATAGTAATGGTAAAATTTGTCCTGATTTAGAAGTTTGGTTTAATGATAGGGATAAATCAGAAATAGAAAAACAAAAATACAAAATAGAAAAGGTTAAGGAACATTGTTCTACTATTTTTACTCCAAATAATGTTAAAATTACATACACGCAAGAGGACTATGTTAAATTATATCCCAAAGTTTTACAAAAAATAAAGAAGCTGAGAAAATTAAAGGTTAGTATTAAATTTATTTCTGTTGAGCCATTGCTGGAGAATCTTGGCGCCATAAATTTAAAAGGAATTGACTGGGTTATTGTAGGAGGTGAAAGCGGAGTAAAAGCAAGGCCTATGGATCAGTCTTTTGTAATCAATATCAAAAAACAATGCGAAAACCAGAACGTCGCTTTCTTCTTCAAACAATGGGGTACATGGGGTAACGATGGGTCGAGACGAAGTAAAAAAAAGAATGGAAGGCTGCTACTTGGAAGAGAATGGAATCAATATCCTGAATATGAAATTCAAATGCAGATGTCTGATCAAGTATAAAAACATGAGCATTCTTACTATTATGTAGCTGTTACCGAATGGTAGTATAACACACGTGTAATTCCGCAATACGAGATAATCATTCAAATGGTACGGTATGTTTATGGATACTTTAAAAGGGAGCATTCCCAATTTTTTGTAAATCAAGTATAGCACCCATGTATATTATGTGGATTCGTCCTTCGTCCTTAATCCACCCTTATACAAGTAAATCACATGTATGGTACAGTGTAGGGTGGATTAAGCGAAGTGAATCCACCTTTTTTTCTACAAAAAAGTGGGAATGCTCCCCTTTAAAAGGCTGAATTTACCATTGTGATGATATTCAAGACTTTATGATTACTCAGGTAAGGAAGAGCACACAGTAAATATATTTTGGAGCAGGTTCGTCAGATGGCCTGCCTGTGCGCCGTGCCTGCGCCATAGCGCGGCAGGCAAGTGTCCGCCTGTCTGCGTGCAACGCACAGGCAGGCATGCAGACAGGCAAAGGAGAAATAGAAGAAGATATGGCTAAAAAAACTTCTAAAAAACAGATAGAACAATACGAACACTCCGATAAAGAACGAGCCAATAACCCTCATGTAGGTTTGGTGACTCCCAGTTCTGATCCCGATACAGGAGAGAAGAAAACCTACAAGTATGATCCGCACCTTGATCCTGAACTATCCTTTAGTCCGGATAAATCTAAAGATGAAGCGTTACAATCTTTTTATGCTTTAAGAGAAAACATCCAAAAGCATGCTGCTAAAATTGAAACCATTAAAGAACGTTTTGGAGATGAAGCCAAAGATATCGTTTCAGATTTGAAGGAACAACACAAAGAGATGCTGAAGATGTTGGATGAAGCCAAAGCAGTACACACCAGTTTTGACGTGCCCACGGTGAGCCTGCACGTGCACGAACGCATTGACCCGAAAACAATCATAGACACTGTAAAAAAAAAGAAAGTTGAAGACCGGCAGATGAGTCTGTTTGCAGAACATAAACCCCTGCGGGAGGCCATTGACTTCTACAAACACAAAGAGGGCTGGGCCAATAGATTGATAGCCGGAGACAGCCTGCTGGTGATGAACTCTCTGTTGGAAAAAGAGGGCATGGCAGGCAAGGTGCAGATGGTCTATTTTGACCCGCCTTATGGCATTAAATACGGCAGCAACTTTCAGCCTTTCGTCAACAAGCGGGATGTAAAAGACGGTAAAGACGAAGATCTCTCAGCCGAACCGGAAATGATCAAAGCCTTTCGCGATACCTGGGAATTGGGCATTCATTCTTATCTCACCTACCTGCGTGATCGTTTACTGCTGGCGAGGGAATTGTTGCACGAAAGCGGAAGTGTGTTTGTGCAGATTTCGGATGAGAATGTGCATCATGTCAGGGAGATTATGGATGAGGTGTTTGGG
>JBHHYW010000522.1:0-2403 GCA_046757745.1 Candidatus Scalindua sp. | reverse complement strand
GGTCAGGATCCACTATACCCTTTAAAGAATCTACCTCGTCTCTATAGGCATCTAACCATTGATAAATCATTTCATCAGTTACTTCAACATGAAACTGCAGGCCATAAATATTGTCGCCTATTCTATACGCCTGGTTTGAACAAAGTTCTGATTCGGCAAGTTTAACAGCACCATCAGGAATATCAAAGGTATCGCCATGCCATTGAAATACGTCAACCTCTCCCGAAAATTCCTGAAACAGAGGATCACTGAAGCCGTTCCTGTTCAGCGATATTTTAAACCAGCCGATCTCCTTTTGAGGAGCCTCTTTTACAATTGCCCCTTTTGCCTTGGCAATTAGTTGGGCGCCAAGGCAGAAACCCAATGTTGGCAACCCTTCTTCAATAACTTCTTTTAAAAACTCATCTTCCTGTTTAAGAAAAGGATATTTATCCTCTTCATATACGTTCATTGGTCCTCCGAGGACAATAACAGCAGAGATTCCAGAAAGGGAATCCGGTAAAGGTTCTCCATTGAAAATGTCTATTACGCGGTAGGGAATATCGTTACAATCTAAGAAATCACCGATTGTGCCCGGACCCTCTATGTCAATATGTTTAATTATTATTACCTTCATCTGCCACTTTAAACACACAAAACTCAGCACACATTGAGCATACGTCTACATCCTGAGGTGTACCTTTCTCTCTAATTTTTCTTGCATGCGCCGGATCAATACATGTTGAGAATTGCCCTTCCCAATCGCGCTTTCGCCTGAGCTGAGACATAGCCCTGTCCCAATCCCACGCTGATTTTATACCCTTGGCAATATCGGCAGCATGTGCTGCAATACGTACCGCAATGACGCCATCATGTACATCATCAGGCTTCGGCAGTCCCAGGTGTTCTGTGGGTGTAACGTAACACAGGAAATCAGCTCCAGCAGATGCGGCTATAGCGCCCCCTATTGCAGACGTTATATGATCGTATCCCGGCGCAATATCTGTCACAATTGGCCCAAGAACATAGAATGGCGCTCCTTTACAAAGTTCTTTTTGCAACTGGACTTGTGACTGGATCTGATTAAGTGGAACATGCCCGGGACCTTCTACTATTACCTGTACATCCGCATCCCACGCCCTTTGAGTAAGCTCAGCCAATACGTTTAGTTCATATACCTGCGCCCTGTCAAATGCATCCGCCAAAGCTCCCGGCCTCAATGCATCTCCCAGGCTCAGGATCACATCATACTCATGTGCAATTGACAATATCTCATCAAACTGTTCGTAAAGAGGGTTTTCTTTCTTATGAAAAGACATCCAATCTACAAGAAAAGAACCTCCCCTGCTAACGACTCCACAGACCCTTTTGTCATCTACCAGATGTTTTAAAACACCCTGCGTCGCGCCGCAATGAACCGTAATATAATCGATCCCATCCTCGCAATGACGCTTTATCGCATCAAGCATACTTTTTGCCGTCATATCTCTGACGGAATGTTTTTGCTTAACGGCATCAACTGCAGCTTCATATATTGGCACACTGCCTATGGTAATTGAACAGTTCTCCATTATCTCCAGCCTGATCTCACGAAGATCTCCCCCCGTGCTGAGATCCATTACGGTGTCTGCCTGCGCATCTTCCGCAGCGCGCAGTTTTTCTAACTCTACTTCCACTCCATGATAGTCAGCTGACGTGCCAATGTTTGCATTAACTTTAGTCCTGAGATCTTTGCCTATACCACAGATTTTCTTTAACGAATGCTTCCGATTGCGTGGGATCACAACCTTTCCATCAGCTATATTTGACCTTAAAGTTTCAACATCGCAGTCTTCAAGTTGTGCAACCCGCTTCATTTCAGGTGTAATTTTATTTAACCTTGCCTGCTTTAACTGAGTCATTTATACTTTCTCCATCTTTCTTTTCTTTAATGCATTAACAGGAATAGCCAGTGAGTATAAACCCTCAACCTCTGCCTTATTTAGAGACCTGTATTTTCCAACCTTCAGATTGTGACTTATTTTCAAAAGCCCGATTTTAATTCTTTTCAATGAGACTACCGGATGGTCTATCTTTGCAAGTATACGTCTGATTTCTCTGTTTTTACCTTCTCTGAGTACTATCTCCAGGACACTGTATTTAAATTTCCTATGTAATACCTTAACCCTGGCCGGCAACGCCTTACCCTCAGAAATCCAGATACCCCTTTTAAGAGCACGTTTTGTCTCATCAGTCACTCTTCCCTTAACCTCTACCAGGTATGTCTTCTCTATCCCATACCTTGGATGGGATAGCAGGTTTGCCAATTCGCCATCATTAGTTATTATGATAAGCCCCTCACTCTCTTTATCCAACCGGCCAACAGTATATATTCTTTGTTCTATATTACTCAACAAATCTATGGCCCTGGGGGCTTTAGAGTTT
>JBHHYW010000521.1:0-2437 GCA_046757745.1 Candidatus Scalindua sp. | reverse complement strand
GTCAACTGCCTGTATTTGATCCGATGCGGTTGATCTGCGGCCTTGCCGAGTCTCTTTTTCCTGTCTGCTTCGTATTCTGAAAAGTTACCTTCAAACCACCTGACAGAGCTGTCACCCTCAAAGGCAAGAATATGTGTGGCGATGCGGTCGAGGAACCAGCGGTCATGCGAAATGATAACCGCACAGCCTCCGAAATGATCCAGCGCTTCTTCAAGGGCACGCATAGTATTGACGTCCAGATCATTTGTGGGTTCGTCCAGGAGCAATACATTGGCGCCGTCCTTGAGCATGCATGCAAGGTGGACGCGGTTACGCTCTCCACCTGAAAGCACATTTACCTGCTTCTGCTGGTCAGATCCTGAGAAATTAAAGCGTGCCACATAGGCACGGGAATTTACCTCGTGCTTGCCAAGCTGAATCGTGTCACTGTCTCCGGAAACAATCTCCCATATTGTCTTCCCTGTATCAAGGGTATCGCGTTCCTGATCAACGTAGGCAAGTTTAGCGGTGTCACCAACCTTAAGTGTGCCGGAATCAGGCTTTTCCATGCCGGTAATCATTTTAAAGAGTGTTGTCTTGCCTGCTCCGTTCGGTCCTATTATACCGACAATGCCGCCCGCCGGCAGGGAGAATGACATACCCTCAAAGAGAAGATGATCTCCATATCCCTTGCTGACATTTTCCGCCTCTATAACTACTGTTCCAAGGCGCGGGCCGGGGGGAATATACAACTCAAGATCTTTTTCCTGTTTTGTAGAATCCTGGTTCAGGAGTGATTCATAGGCATTAATACGCGCCTTTGCCTTTGCATGGCGTCCCTTGGTCGACATGTGAATCCACTCCAGTTCCCTCTGCAGGGTTTTCTGCCGTTCTGATTCACTCTTCTCTTCCTTTTTAAGTCGATTCTGTTTCTGTTCGAGCCATGAAGAGTAGTTACCCTTCCAGGGAACGCCCATTCCTCTATCTAACTCTAAAATCCAGCCGGCTACATTATCAAGGAAATAACGGTCGTGCGTTATGGCAATCACAGTACCTGCATACTCTTGAAGATGATGTTCAAGCCATGCCACGGTTTCTGCATCCAGATGGTTGGTAGGTTCGTCCAGAAGTAAAATATCCGGTTCTTGTAATAAAAGCCTGCACAATGCCACGCGTCTTTTTTCACCTCCGGAAATAACCTTAATGAGTGTATCGCCGGGCGGACAGCGCAGTGCATCCATGGCCATTTCCAGACGTGACTCGATGTCCCAGGCGTTCTGTTTCTCAATCTCTTCCTGCAGTTCACCCTGTCGCCCCAAAAGTTTATTCATCTCATCATCGGACATGGGTTTGGCAAATTTCTCACTGATTTCGTTGTATTCTTTGACAATATCGACGACCTCCTGCAGACCTTCTTCCACAACGGCCTTGACGGTTTTCTCTGAATCAACCAGCGGTTCCTGCTCAAGATATCCTACGGTGTATCCGTCAGAAAGTGCGGCCTCTCCATTATATTCCTTATCAACACCCGCCATAATACGCAGAAGCGAACTCTTCCCTGATCCGTTTAATCCCAGAACTCCTATCTTGGCGCCATAAAAATATGAAAGGGATATATCCTTAATCACGGTTTTTTTCTCGTAAGATTTACTGACCTTCATCATTGAATATATAATCTTTTCAGACGTATTACTCATAGAAATAATCCTCGAAGTTTCTGTTATTAAAGTGTCGTTACTATTTTCTGCTTGTTAAATCGTAATTCGTAAATTACCTTGCCTACCTTAGCTATAAACATCCTTTCGAAAATCAATAGTAAGGATATTAACAATTTTTTGCTTTGGGTCTATTGAGTAAAAAACTCTAAGTTTTCCGATTCGATAACGCCATGTATCAGGGTTGTAATCTTTCAGCTTTTTGATATTATTACCGTAATAAGGTTCTTTTTTTAGTTGAGGATATACATAATTTGTAAGCTTTCTTTGAATGAATGGTTGGTTATCAGGTGGGAGCTTGTTGACTTTCTTCTGGAATTCATTAGTTTCAAAGATGCGGTAACTATTCAATAAAACGCCCTCTTTTTGCACTCACATCTTTATATGCACGTTTTAAACTTTTGTTCAACTCCTCATTATTAATAATTTCTTTCATTTCATATTCATCAGCAATCTGATTTTGCTCAATAGACCGAAGCACAGAGGTTTCAATAAAATTAGACATAGTTCTATTTTCTTCTTGTGCAAGAGTCGAGAACATTTTATATGACTTGTCATTCAATCGCAATGTTACTGTCTTTGACATGGTTTTCTCCATAAGATTTAAAATGTTTCTTTTGTATATCATGAGAATACAACAGAATACAAATATAGTCAAGTAATTCTTACGGATAATTACAAAAAAAAGGGATATAGAACTAGACAACAAATACTGTTATGTTTTTCTTGCTTCTTGCTTCCAG
>JBHHYW010000520.1:0-2439 GCA_046757745.1 Candidatus Scalindua sp. | reverse complement strand
ATGTTTGCGGTTCTGCCTTGCCTACCTTCTTAAGCCACAGGTGCCTGATAAGGCTCTTTATTACGCGGATGAGATCAAAGCCTATTGGTGATAGTTCCGGAAAGACAAAGTCGTGTACTTTTACAGAAGACAGGTATTCACCTGCTATTTCTATCTTTGATAAATCCTGTTCGCCTACTCCCAGCCTTTTTGCAGCTCTAAGTATTGGGACATTTTCCTGGCGAACCGAAAGCAATTCTGCTATCACTCTATCTACCGCGATGACGTCTATTCCGCCGACAAGTAATGAAACGTCTTTGGGCCGACCTCCGGTAGGCCCTTTTTCTTCCATAGCCATAACACCATCGACAATGGTAAATGATGGTTTAACTAACTGGTAATTAGCGATTAACATATCCGCATACCATTCCAGATCATTTTTTGCCTTGAAATGTCTCCATGCCTTTTGCTTGCCGCTGACACATCCATACAGGTTCTTAACTCCTGCGGTAAATAGAACCTGGACATGGACCTTAAGCTTAGGAAGGTTGATTATGGCATCGACATTCAGCGCCCTGCCTGAGACTGTCAGAGAAAATTCTTTGCCCCCACAGTTAATGGATACTTTTCTGGGCTTGTCCAGTTCGATGATATCAATACCCAATCTTTCCGCAACCTTATCCAGCCCTACATGTCTGGCCACTTTTGCTACGGAGCCAAAGGCGGGGCTGTCTCCAATTATGGGTTTTGCACCCGCTTCAAGGACCTTTTCTGCTACCATCTCTATTACGGTCGGATGTGTAATAATACATTCCTCCGGATCGCTTTCTTTCAGGAAATTTGGTTTCAGCAGCACCTTCGATCCTTTTTTGATAATGTTTTCAATCCCGCCAAAGAAAGAAAATGTTTTATCTACCGCATTACGTATATCTTTTTTAGAATAATTTGTACACTTTACTAATGATACTCTAGTCAAGTTTATCATATTATTTTCCTTATTTTTTAGACACTAATTTCACGAATTAACACTAATTTTCTTGTTTTGAAATTACTTGAGGATCAATATCTCTACCGTCGAACAAGTCTTTCTTATTCAAGATTTTTTCTTCATTCATACTTAACTTCATTTGTGCTAATTCGTGTCTAAATACTCTCATAAATCCATACTCTTCCACCATTCACTATTTCTTCAGTTCTTCTTACGAGTCTTTTTTTGTAAAGGTTCAGGAGCCTTGTACCGCTCGTATTTGCCTCAAGATTCATAATCTCTGAAAATTCCTTAGCTGTAATTCTACCTTCTTCAAGTATAGTGTCCAGTGTTTGTTTGAGATAGTTATTAATATTGCCCAGAAGGATATTCTTATTGCCTTTTATTTTCGCCATTACGGCAAGGTCTTTTCTCTCAAGGGCAACCTCAATATTTTCTTTCTGATTTTCGTTGAGCCCCACAAGGAGGATATATTTATCTCCATATTCTCCACCGAGCAGACGGGAGACAAGTTTTGCAACAATTTCATCAGCACATGAATAATCAATTACACCAATCTTTGAAAAATCCAGGGCAATTACTACCCTATCACCCTCTTTTACAATATCCCTCTCTATTCGCCCCCTTATCGCCTGCCCCGATGGCCTTGTAACAAGGTCACTTGAACCATTATTTAATTCTTCTTTTAACATTTTATATAGATCATACTTAATCATTATATTATTACCATAGTTCATACGTGTCTATTTGAAAAGCATTTCCAAGTTGTAGGTTGGATGAAGCGAAGCGCACCCAACAAAACAATAATGATGGGTTCACTCAGTTTAACCCATCCTACACTGGAATCCTCCCGAAAGGGAGGAAATGTCCATTAACCTTTACAAATCTTTTACATTTTATTGCATGATATAATCAATCATTACCATACGTGTTTAATACACATCACCCCACCATCTCCCTTATTATCGCTGCCTTTTTCCTTCCAATACCCTCCACAATGGCCAGTTCACTCTCATCTGCGGTTATGGCTTTTTCAATACTGCCAAAGTGTTCAAGCATCCTGTTCGCTGTCTTCGGGCCTATTTGCGGAAGCCCCTGGAGGATATGCAGTTTAAGCCTTTTTATCCTCTTTGGTTTTCTGCCAGCTCTTTTTACATATTGTGACTGATATTCCGCATCCTGAATACCTGTCATCACAAGGAAATCAGCAGTACCATTTACATCCTTCGAAAAGATTACTGGAATATACCATGCGGTTGACAAAGAGGTAATTGCCCCTTTAATAGCCCGGGGGGTCATTGCGTAACCTGAGTGATACAGGTCTCTACCCTCAATGACCACAATTGGTTTTTCGGCAAACTTCTTCAACCTTGACGCCTGGGAGAATAATCTTCCATCGATTATGGAGATCACAAAATCCCTTGCAGTCTTTCTCTCCACGGTAATACGGCCGTTTATACGGTAATCACCAG